>NZ_JBHTST010000214.1:0-8173 GCF_042794995.1 Streptomyces sp. NPDC056503 | reverse complement strand
GTGCGGCCCCTTCCGCGTTCCGTACGGGCGTCAGTCGAGGGCGAGGCTGCGGAGGACCAGGCCCGTCGCCGGCTTGGGGCCGAAGGACGTCGACTTGCGGGGCATCGTGACGCCCTGGCGGGCCAGGTCGCGGACGACCTCCTCCCGCACCGGGTGCATGAGGACCGCCGTGCCGCCGCGGCGCTCCGCCTGGGCGACGGCCGCCGCCGTGTCGTGGATGTAGGCGATGTCCTCGGGGGCGTCGGGGACGTGCCAGACGTGCTCCAGGAGCGTGGCGTGGAGGACGGTCGCGTCCAGGGTCCGCCAGGCCTCCGGGCGGTCGGCGCGGATCGTGCGGGCCAGCAGGGCCGGGTCCGGGCGGTCCAGGAGGTGGAAGGCGCCGTCGCCGGCGAGGAGGAAGGCGTTGCCCTCCGTGGTGGCCTCGGCGAGGGCCTCCAGGGCCTCCGGGAGGGGGCGCTCGACCCGGCGGACGCGGAAGGCGTCGCCGACCGCGTCGAGGGCGTCCGCCACCGGCAGGCGGCTGAGGAGGCGGTGGATCGCGCGGACCCGCAGGGGGTAGCGGACCGTGTCGATGAGGAGGACGAGGCCCTGGTTCCAGGGGCCGGGGGAGGGGTGCTCGTCCCGCAGCCGCAGATAGGTCGCCCAGCGGTGGTGCCCGTCCGCGATGAGTGCCTGGTGGCGGGTGAGTTCGGTCGTGATCGCCGCCTGCTCGGCCGGGTCGGTGACCGCCCACAGCCGGTGGTGGAAGCCGTCCTCGGTGGTCGTCGCGAGCAGGGGCTCGCGCTGGACCGCGCGCGCGATCACCTCGTCGGCGCCGTCTCCGTCGCCCGGGTAGGTGAGGAGCAGCGGTTCCAGGTTGGCGGCCATGGTGCGCATCAGGGCGGCGCGGTCCTCGACGACGTGCGGCATGACGTCCTCGTGGGGGAGGACGATCCCCTCGTCGGGCGTGGTGAGTTCGAGGGCGCCGATGATGCCGCGCTGGAGGATGCCGTCGCCCTGCTGCTCGTACACGTACAGGGCGGGGGCCGGGTCGGGGGCGAGGACGCCCTCGGCGAGCCAGCGGTCCATCGTGACCGCGGCCTTGCGGTGGCGGGTGCCCGCGGTGACCGCCTGCGGGAGGATCAGCCGCACGATGTTGTGCGGATCGGCGGATTCCAGGTGGAGCAGTCCGTCAGGTCGTACGACGACGTCGTAGGGCGGGGAGGTGACGGCCGCGAGGCTGCCCACCCGGTCGGGGACGTACCGGATGCCGCGGAAGGCATGCAGACGCAGCCCCGCCGTGTCGTCGCGGACGTCGTCGGCCGCGTGACCTGAGGTCTTCATCTCGTCATCGTAGGCGGGTTGCGGGCATGAGCGATGATCGGGGGAGCGGGGTTTCCCGGCGGTGAGTGAGGAGCGGGTGGCAATGGCGCGAGACGGCCAGGAGCGGCGGACGGAACGGAGCCGGCCCGGCGGCAGCGCGGTCGCGCTGAGCGAGGCGTACGACACGGCGCTGCTCGACCTCGACGGGGTCGTGTACTTCGCGGGCGGGGCGGCGATCCCCCACGCCGTCGAGGCGCTCGGGACGGCGCGCGACGGCGGGATGCGGCTGGCGTACGTGACGAACAACGCGCTGCGGACGCCGGACGCGGTGGCCGCCCACCTCACCGAGCTGGGGGTGCCGGCCGAGCCGGACGACGTCGTCACCTCGGCGCAGGCCGTGGCGCGGCTCGTCGCGGAGGACGTGCCGGCGGGGGCCCGGGTGCTCGTCGTCGGCGGCGAGGGGCTGCGGGTGGCGCTGCGCGAGCGGGGGCTGGTGCCCGTGGAGTCGGCCGATGACGAGCCGGTGGCGGTCGTGCAGGGGTACGGCGGCCCGGACATGGCCTGGGGCCGGTTCGCGGAGGCGGCGTACGCGATCGGGCGGGGCCTGCCCTGGTACGCCTCCAACACCGACCTGACGATCCCCGGCGCGCGCGGGATCGGGCCCGGGAACGGCGCCGCCGTCGAGGTCGTGCGGATCGCCACCGGCGGCCGGGTGGAGCCGAAGGTCGCGGGGAAGCCGCGGCCGCCGATGCACCGGGAGACCGTGCTGCGGACGGGGGCGCGGCGGCCGTTGGTCGTCGGGGACCGGCTGGACACCGACATCGAGGGCGCCTTCCACGGCGGGGTCGACTCGCTGCTGGTGCTGACCGGGGTCACCGACGCGGCGGCGCTGCTCGCGGCGGTGCCGGAGCACCGGCCGACGTACGTGTCGGCGGATCTGCGGGGGCTGCTCGTGGGTCAGCCGGAGGTCGTGGCCGACGGGGACGGCGCCTTCCGGTGCGGGGGGTGGCGGGCCTCGGCGCGCGGGGACGCGCTCGTCCTGGAAGGGGCGGAGGACGTCGGCGGGTCCGAGGTGCTCGACGGGGTGCGGGCGCTGTGCGGGGCGGCGTGGACGTGGGCCGGGGCGGGCGCGTGCGGGCTGGACGCGGGGAAGGCGCTGGCGCGGCTCGGGCTGTAGGTCCCGGGGCGGGATGTGGCGGTGGTCTCCCGGTTTTGGGGGCCACCGACCCCTGCTAGATCAATATTGGGTAGGCTAACCTAACCGGGTGTTGGTCGAGAGTCCCTCCCGTACGAGCGCGGAGCCGGTGAAGTCCGGGCAGTCCCCGAAGCGCCGGAACTCCGTGCGCGCCCTCGGGCTGCTCGCCGCCGTCGGCGCCCTGCTGCTTGTCTGTGTCCTCAGCATCATGATCGGTGCCAAGCCGGTGCCGCTCGGCGACGTGTGGCACGGGCTGTTCCACGACAGCGGCGTCGGCAACGACGTCGTCATCCACGACGTGCGCATGCCGCGCACCCTGCTCGGGCTGCTCGTCGGCCTGGCGCTCGGCCTGGCCGGAGCGGTGATGCAGGGGCTGACCCGCAACCCGCTGGCGGAGCCCGGGCTGCTCGGAGTCAACGCGGGCGCGGCCGCCGCCGTCGTCTCGGCCATCGCCTTCCTCGGCGTCACCGACGTCCGTGACTACGTGTGGTTCGCCTTCGTCGGCGCCGCCGTCGTCTCCGTCGTCGTGTACGCGCTCGGCGGCAGCCGCAGCGCGACGCCGGTGCGGCTCGCGCTCGCCGGCACGGCCGCCACCGCCGCCCTGTACGGGTTCGTGAACGCCGTGCAGCTGCTGAACTCGGCCGCCCTCGACCGGCTCCGCTTCTGGACCGTCGGCTCGCTGGCCTCCGCCGACATGGACACCGTCGGCCGGGTCGCGCCCTTCATCCTCGTCGGCGCCGTGCTGGCGCTCGGGATCGCCCGGCCGCTCAACGCCATGGAGATGGGCGACGACGCGGCCCGGGCGCTCGGCGTGAGCGTCAACCGGACGCGGGTCGTCGCCATGCTCGCCGTCACCCTGATGTGCGGCGCCGCTACGGCCGCCTGCGGGCCGATCGTCTTCCTCGGCCTGATGGTGCCGTACATGGTCCGTGCGATCACCGGGCCCGACATGCGGTGGATCCTGCCGTACGCGGCCGTGCTCGCGCCGGTGCTGCTGCTCGGCTCCGACGTCCTCGGCCGGGTCCTCGTCCGGCCCGCCGAACTCCAGGTCGGCATCGTGACGGCCCTCGTCGGCGGGCCCGTCTTCATCCGACTCGTACGCCGCAAGAGGATGGCCCAGCTGTGACCACCAAGACCCTGCGGACCGGTGGCGGAGTCTCCGTACGGTACGTGCCGCGGGCCGCGCTCTCCGGCCTCGGGCTGATCCTGCTCACCCTCGCCGTCGGCACGGTCCTCGTCTGCACCGGCGACTTCCCGATGACCCCGGGGGAGGTCCTCGACACCCTCCTCGGCAGGGGGACCGTCGTCCAGGAGTTCGCGGTGCTGGAGCTGCGGCTTCCGAGGGTCCTCGTCGCGATCCTCGTCGGCGGCGCGCTCGCCCTCGGCGGGGCCGTCTTCCAGTCGGTCTCCCGCAACCCGCTCGGCAGCCCCGACGTCATCGGCTTCGGGCAGGGCGCCACCGTCGGCGCGCTCACCGTGATCGTCCTCTTCCAGGGCAGCGCCGTCGCCACCGCCCTCGGCGCGGTCGTCGGAGGCGTCCTCACCGGCGTCGCGATCTACCTGCTCGCCTGGAAGCGGGGGGTGCACGGCTACCGGCTGGTGCTGGTCGGCATCGGCGCCGCCGCCATGCTGACCTCCGTCATCCACTACCTCATCACCAAGGCCAACCTGGTGGACGCCACCCGCGCCACCGTGTGGATGACCGGCTCCCTCGACGGGCGGGACTGGACCCAGTTCTGGCCGCTGCTCGCCGTCTGCTGCGTGCTCGTGCCGCTGGTCCTCGGCCACGGCCGGGCGCTGCGGATGCTGGAGATGGGCGACGACGCGGCGTACGCGCTCGGCGTGAAGGTCGAGCGGACCCGGATCGTGCTGATGGCCTCCGCCGTGCTGCTCGTCGCCGTCGCCACCTCGGCGGCCGGGCCCATCGTCTTCGTCTCCCTCAGCGCCCCGCAGCTGGCCCGCCGGCTCACCCGCGCGCCCGGCCCGAACCTGGCGGTCTCGACCGTCATGGGCTCCGCGCTGCTGCTGAGCGCCGACTGGATCGCCGGGAACGCCTTCGGCGACCGGCAGCTGCCCGTCGGTGTCATCACCGGCATCCTCGGCGGCTGCTACCTGCTCTGGCTGCTCGTCAGCGAACGCAAGGCGGGCCGGATATGAGCGCGCCCCAGGACCACACGAACCAGGACACCAGGAGTACCCCCATGAGCGATCGGCAGCGGCAGCGGCTCGGGGCCGAGTCGGTCACCCTCGCGTACGAGCAGCGGGTCATCGCCCGCGACCTGTCCGTCGAGATCCCCGACAACTCCTTCACCGTCATCGTCGGGCCCAACGCCTGCGGCAAGTCCACCCTGCTGCGCGCCCTCTCCCGGATGCTCAAGCCCACGCAGGGCCGGGTGCTGCTCGACGGGCAGTCCATCCACTCCCTGCCGGCGAAGAAGGTCGCCCGGACCCTCGGCCTGCTGCCGCAGTCGTCCATCGCGCCCGACGGCATCACCGTCGCCGACCTCGTCGCCCGCGGCCGCTACCCCCACCAGGGGCTGCTGCGCCAGTGGTCGCCGGAGGACGAGCGGATCGTGCAGGAGTCGATGGAGTCCACCGGGGTCGCCGAGCTCGCCGACCGGTTCGTGGACGAGCTCTCCGGCGGGCAGCGCCAGCGGGTGTGGATCGCGATGGCCCTCGCCCAGCAGACCCCGCTGCTGCTGCTCGACGAGCCGACCACGTACCTGGACATCCAGCACCAGATCGACGTCCTCGACCTCTGCGCCGAGCTGCACGAGACCCAGGGGCGGACGCTCGTCGCCGTCCTGCACGACCTCAACCACGCGGCCCGGTACGCCACCCACCTCATCGCGGTGCGCGGCGGCGAGGTCGTCGCCGAGGGCCCGCCGTCGGAGGTGGTGACCGCGGAGCTGGTCGAGCGGGTCTTCGGGCTGCGCTGCCAGGTCATCGACGACCCGGAGACGGGCACCCCGCTCGTCGTTCCCGCCGGGCGGCAGGCGCGGGCCCGGCGGGCCGTGCCCGCGCAGGAGACGGCGGGGGAGCCCGCCGGGGGTTCCGGGCAGCAGGCGGCGGGGGAGTCCGCCGAGGGTTCCGGCCAGGAGGCCGCGCTACAGAAGTGAGCGCAGCCGCAGCAGGTCGCGGAAGCCGGCCTCCAGCCTGACCCGGCCGGAGGCCCAGGCCTTGGCGAAGTTCAGCCGGCCGTCGACCATCGCGACCAGGTCGTCGCCGGTCATCGCGAGCCGGATCTGCGCCTTCTCCGGCGGCGGGCCCGTGACCGTCGACCCGACGGTCATCCGGCCGCCCGCGAGCCGGCCGGTGAAGGTCGTGTCCAGGTCCGTGAGGTGGCAGCTCAGGGTGCGGTCGAGCGCCGCGGCGCCCCGCACGTCGCCGTCCGCGCGCGCGAGGTTCCCCGCCAGCTTGTCGAGTGCTTCGCGGCACTCCGTGATCGTCGCCATCGCCGTCGACCGTACCCCAGGGCTTCGCGGTAGCGTCGGGGCATGAGCGAAGCGATGACGGACGCCGGTACGGATCCGGCGGCGGACGAGCCCGCGGCCGCGCCGCTGGGGGTCGACCGGGAGCCCACCGGGCTGCCGGCCGTCGACGCGCTCCTGGAGCGGCTGGCCGAGGCCGACCACCTCCCGGCGGACGGACACCTCGCGGTGTACGAGGATGTACACCGAGGACTGCGCGCCGAGCTGACCACGCTCGACGCGCACCCCGCCTCCGCATCCCGTCCGCACGACCCCAGGAGCTGAACCCAACGTGGCAGGAGTGGCACGCCGCCGACTCGACGCCGAGCTGGTCCGGCGCAAACTCGCCCGCTCGCGCGAGCACGCCGGCCAGCTGATCGCCGCGGGCCGGGTGACCGTCGGCAAGACCGTCGCCACCAAGTCCGCCACCCAGGTCGAGACCGCCGCGGCGATCGTCGTCTCCCAGGACGACTCCGACCCCGACTACGTCTCGCGGGGCGGCCACAAGCTCGCCGGCGCCTTCGCCGCCTTCGTCCCGAGCGGGCTGGTGGTCGAGGGCCGCCGGGCGCTCGACGCCGGTGCCTCCACCGGCGGCTTCACCGACGTGCTGCTGCGCGCGGGCGCCGCGCACGTCGTCGCGGTCGACGTCGGCTACGGACAGCTCGCCTGGTCGCTCCAGAGCGACGACCGGGTCACCGTCAAGGACCGCACCAACGTGCGCGAGATGACCCTCGACTCCCTCGACGGCGTCCCCGTCGACCTCGTCGTCGGCGACCTCTCCTTCATCCCGCTCGGGCTCGTGCTGCCCGCGCTGGCCGCCTGCACCGCACCGGACGCGGACCTCGTGCTGATGGTCAAGCCGCAGTTCGAGGTGGGCAAGGAGCGGCTCGGCTCCGGCGGGGTGGTGCGCAGCACCGAGCTGCGCGCCGACGCCGTGAAGAACGTCGCCCGGCAGGCGGCCGAGCTGGGGCTCGGGGTGCTCGGCGTCACCGCCAGCCCCTTGCCCGGGCCGTCCGGGAACGTCGAGTACTTTCTGTGGCTGCGGGCCGGCGCGCCCGCACTCGATCCGGCGGACGTCGACCGCGCCGTGGCGGAGGGACCTCGTTGACAGCATCAGCGGAACCACAGGCAGCACGCAGCGTCTTCCTGCTCGCGCACACCGGCCGGCCGGCCGCCGTGCGCAGCGCCGAGCTCGTCGTCCTGGGGCTGTTGCGCAGTGGCATCGGCGTCCGCGTCCTGGCGGCCGAGGCGGCGGACCTGCCGCTGCCGCCCTCGGTGGAGCGGATCCCGGACGACTGCCCGGAGGCCCTCGACGGCTGCGAACTGATCATCGTCCTCGGCGGTGACGGGACGCTGCTGCGCGGCGCCGAGTTCTCCCGCGCCTCCGGCGTGCCGATGCTCGGCGTCAACCTCGGCCGGGTCGGCTTCCTCGCCGAGGCGGAGCGCGACGACCTCGACAAGGTCGTCGACCGGGTCGTCACCAAGGCGTACGAGGTCGAGGAGCGGATGACCCTCGACGTCGCCGTCTACCAGAACGGCGACGTCCTGCACAGCGACTGGGCGCTCAACGAGGCCGCGGTGCAGAAGGTGTCCCCCGAGCGGATGCTGGAGGTCGTCCTCGCCATCGACGGGCGGCCGGTCACCGGCTTCGGCTGCGACGGGGTGATCTGCGCGACGCCGACCGGTTCGACCGCCTACGCCTTCTCGGCCGGCGGGCCGGTCGTCTGGCCCGAGGTGGAGGCGCTGCTCATGGTGCCGATCGGGGCGCACGCGCTCTTCGCCAAGCCGCTCGTCACCACCCCCGACTCCGTCCTCGCCGTCGAGGTCGAGCCGCACACCCCGCACGGGGTGCTGTGGTGCGACGGGCGGCGGACCGTCGAGCTGCCCGCCGGCGCCCGGGTCGAGGTCCGGCGGGGCGCCGTCCCCGTCCGGCTCGCCCGGCTCCACCACGCCTCCTTCACCGACCGGCTCGTCGCCAAGTTCGCCCTGCCGGTCTCGGGCTGGCGGGGCGCCCCCCGCTGACGGGCCCGCCGACCGGGCTGCCGTCCGGCCGTCGTCCGGTGGCCGATCGCCCCGCGGACCGGTCCGTCGACCGGTCCCCGGGGGGGCCCGGGCCGGGGGGGTTGTCGCGTCGCGGCACGGTAACCACGGTTGGTCTGGGGCGTGCTGGTGGAGTTGCGGATACGGGGGGTCTCTTATAAAAAAA
>NZ_JBHTST010000213.1:0-8287 GCF_042794995.1 Streptomyces sp. NPDC056503 | reverse complement strand
CGCGCCCGGAACCGGCGGACGGCCGGCACCGTCTTCACGGTGCCGGCCTTCCTTCGCCGACGGGAGCACCGCGCTTCGGCCCGGGGCCGTACTTCACGCGGATCGTGCCTTTGCCGGACGGCGTACCGGATCTCCTCGCGGAACCGGAACCGGAACCGGAACCGGAACCGGAACCGTGGGCGTGGGCGTGGGCGTGGGCGTGGGCTCAGGCGCCGTTCCGGGCGGCGGTGGCGCGGCGGCGCGTCCTGACCAGGACGCCGGCGGCGGCGCCGCCGAGGAGCAACGCGCCGAGGGCGTACGGGCTGCCGCCGACGCCCCCGTCCGCGCCTTCGCCCGCATCCGCGCCTGCGGCCCAGCCGAAGCCCGCTTCCACCGCACCGACCGGCTGGCCGGAGATCTGGTAGGTGACGGTCTGCTTGACGCGAGGCGGGCACTTGAGGGTCACCGTGTCCGTGCCGGAGACGGCGTCCCACGGAAGCGTGAACCGACCCACCAGGACACCCTCCCGGTCGCCGGGCAGGAGATGGAACTTCCCGCCCACCTCCGACTCGCCCTTGCCGTACGTCTCCTTGCCGCAGGCGGTCGTGCTGACGGTGACGGTGCTCCCGGGGGCCGCCTTCCCCGGATTGACCCGGACGTCGCCGTCGGGCGCCGCGACGGCGGGGGACGTGGACAGGACGAGGGCTCCCAGGACCAGGGCGAGCTGGGGACCCGTACGTGCGAGACGCATGCTTCTTCTCTCCTTCGGCGGAGCTTTCCCGGCCGGCTGGGCAGCGCGGCGCCTGTGCTGTGCTCCGTGCACAAAAAGAACTCCGACCGGTGGGCACCGCAACGGGAGATCCGCTCGCGCTGTCCCCCGGTCGGGGTCTTGATCTACCCTGCTGATGATCGTTTCCGCAGGTCACAGCGGGTCGTACGGTGCTCGGGATCGGACGGCGTGCTGCGCGCGAACGGGCTAGACACACGGATCACGAGCCTCGTCGGTGGTGCCCGGTCCTGCTCGTGGCGGAGACTTCCAGCCCTGCCGTGCCGGCCACGAGGAAGCGGTCAGTCCCGGCCCAGGATCGCCGTGAGGGCTTGCCGCAACACCGCTCCGGGATCCGCCGACGCCCCTTCGGAGCGCCACGCGACGAACCCGTCGGGGCGGACCAGCACCGCGCCGTCCGTGGTGACGCCGTGGGCCTCCGCCCAGTCCGTGCCGCTCTCGGGGGTCAGCTCCGCTCCGGGACCGTCGCCGATCAGGTACGCGTCGAGCGGCACCGCCAGCTGGTGCGCCACGCGTGTCGCCGCGGTGTGCCACCCGCCGTCGCCGTCCGCGGAACTCAGGAGGACCAGGGACCGCTCGTACAGGTCGAGGGTGGAGATCCGGGTGCCCGCGCGGTCGAGCCACAGGTGGGGCGCCCGGCTGCCGGGTTCGCCCGTGAGCCGCAGTCCGTCGGCGACGACCGGCTGCGTCGGGTCGGTGCCCAGGACGGCGCCGCGCGGATAGCGGTAGCCGAGCACCTCGTTGAGGATGCCGCTCTTCTTCCCCTTGGGGCTGCCGGCCTCGGGGCCGGGGACGTACCCGGGGTGGCTGTGCTCGACCGAGCGTGCCGCGGCGCGGGCGCTCGTCGTCTCCGCGACCGGCCGGCGCTCCGCGTCGTAGGAGGCGAGCAGGCCGGGGCCGGCCCAGCCGTCCAGGACGGCGGCGAGCTTCCAGGCGAGGTTGTGCGCGTCCTGGATACCGGTGTTGGAGCCGAACGCCCCGGTGGGCGGCATCTCGTGGGCGGAGTCGCCGACGAGGAACACCCGTCCGTCCACGTACCGTTCGGCGATCCTCTCGGCCGCGTGCCAGGGAGCCCGGCCCGTGATCTCCACGTCGAGGTCCGGCACGCCCACGGCCCGCCGGATGTGCTCCCGGCAGCGCTCGTCGGTGAACTCCTCCAGGGTCTCGCCGCGTTCGGGGTGCCAGGGGGCGTGGAACACCCAGCGCTCCTCGTTGTCGACCGGCAGCAGGGCCCCGTCGGCGTCCGGGTTCGTCAGGTAGCAGACGATGAAGCGCCGGTCGCCGACGACGTTCGCGAGACCGCGGGAGACGAAGGTGATGCTCACGTTGTGGAACAGGTCGCCCGGGCCGTTCTGCCCGATGCCGAGCTGCTCGCGGATGGGGCTGCGCGGGCCGTCCGCCGCGACGAGGTAGTCCGCGCGGATGGTGGTGTGCTCACCGGTGCCACGGCTCTTGACCCGCGCGGTCACCCCTTCGGCGTCCTGCTCGAAGGACATCAGCTCCGTCGCGAACCGCACGTCTCCGCCCAGTTCCGCGGCGCGCCGGAGCAGCACCGGTTCGAGGTCGTTCTGGCTGCACAGGCACCACCCGGAGGGGCTGAAGCGGGCGACGCCGCCGCCGGGGTCGATCTCCCTGAACAGCCACTCGCCGGCGTCGCCCGCCAGGCTCGGCGTCTGGAGGATGCCGTTGTTGCGCGCCAGGACCGACGCGGCCTCCTGGATGGGCCGCACCACTCCGGCTCCGCGGAACACCTCCATCGTGCGCACGTTGTTGCCGCGGCCACGGGGGTGGATCGAGGTGCCCGCGTGACGTTCGACCAGGGTGTGCGGCACTCCGAGGCGCCCCAGGAAGAGCGAGGTGGACAGGCCCACCAGCGAGCCGCCGACGATGAGTACGGGTGTGCGGTGACCGGTCGCCTCGCCGGTCACGTCGAATCGGTCCATGGTTCGTCTCCGGCGTCACCTGTGACGCGAATCGGGGATGGGATGCAGATTCATGCCCTTCGGGGGCGGGTCCACGTGCCGGAGGCACCCGGATGACACGCGGTTCACTCGTCCGCTCCACGCGGGCTCGCGCACTGTCGACGCTGATGTCAAGGATCGACACATGACGACCCCGGCGTGTCGGTCACGTAGGTCGTTCCCCCCCTCCCCCACCGAGAAGAGAAGAGGTGTGCCGGATGGCCCCCTCGGGACGCATCTCGCAGTCCGTGTTCGACGGCTCCAGGCTGCGGGTGATCCTCCTGCTCGACCTGTACGAGGGCGCGCAGCAGCAGTTCCTGGACGCCTACGAGCTCATGCGCCAGCAGGTCGCCTCCGTGCCCGGTCACATCAGTGACCAGCTGTGCCAGTCCATCGAGAACCCCTCGCAGTGGCTCATCACCAGCGAGTGGGAGAGCGCGCCGCCGTTCCTCGCGTGGGTGAACAGCGAGGAGCACGTCGAGACCGTCAAGCCGATGCACAGCTGCGTGCGGGACACCCGCTCGATGCGCTACAGCATCCTCCGGGAGACCAACCCCGGTCAGCCGGTCTCGCGGACCGTGACGCCGGCCGACGTACAGGTGGAGGCCCGGGTGGGCGACGGTGTGGCGCGCCACGCCCTCACCTTCACCGTCAAGCCGGGCTCCGAGTCGAAGGTGGCGGAGCTCCTGGCCGGGTACGAGTCGCCCCGGGCCCAGGTCGACGAGACCACGCGGCTGCGCCGCACCTCCCTGTTCATGCACGGCAATCGCGTCGTGCGTGCCGTGGAGGTGGAGGGCGACCTCCTGGTGGCCCTGCGGCACGTCGCCCGTCAGCCGGAGGTGCGGGCGGTCGAGGAGGCCATCAACCCGTACCTGGAGCAGGACCGGGACCTCACCGACCCCGAGTCGGCCCGGGTGTTCTTCACCCGGGCGGCGCTCCCGGCCGTCCACCACGTGGTGTCCGACCGGCCGGCACCGGCCGGCCTGCGGCGGCACGCGCTCTACTACCCGGCCAAGGAGGGCCGGGGGATGGAGCTCGCCCGGCTGCTCGCCGATCAGGACCGGATCGCGGCGGGCGACCCGAAGAGCCCGGTGCACAGCAGCACCGTGTTCCAGCGCGACGACATCGTGGTGCGTCTCATCGACGTCACGGGCGAGCTCGACCTCGACCCCGTCGCCTCCCTCGGACTCAAGGGCGCCCGGAAGGCCGCTGAGCTGGAGCGGCTGCTCGACGGTGCCGCGATCGGCGTCGAGGGCTCCCTGGAGACGGAGCGCAACGTCAACCGGCTGCTGTCGCACGCCGACATGCTGCCCGTCACCGACCGCTCGTCGGTCTCCTGACGGCCGGTCGCGGCTCCCGCCGCGGTCGCGTCCAGCACGTCACTGCCACATCTGGAGGTATCAAGCATGCTCAAGCCACGGATCGTGAACCTGAGCGAGACGGAACCCAACCGCAGGCGGGGAGGTGACCTGCGGGCCATGCTCACGCCGGCCACCGTGGGCTCCACCAGCGGCTTCATGGGACTGGCCATCGTCCAGCCCGGCGAGCGCATCGGCGAGCACTACCACCCGTACTCGGAGGAGTTCGTGTACGTGGTCTCCGGCGCGCTGGAGGTGGACCTGGACGGCGACACGTACGCGCTCCGGCCCGATCAGGGCCTCCTGATCCCGATCGACGTACGGCACCGCTTCCGCAACGTGGGCGATGTGGAGGCCCGCATGGTCTTCCACCTGGGCCCGCTCGCCCCCCGGCCGAGCCTCGGCCACGTCGACACGGAGATCACCGACGAGGCCGGGCTCGCCGCGGCGGGCCCGCACCTGACCGTGCACGACCCAGGACGGGTGTCCGAGCGAAGCGGGGCCATCGAGTGACCCGGCGAGTGGCCGTCACCGGCATCGGTGTGGTCGCTCCAGGCGGCACCGGGGCGAAGGCGTTCTGGGACCTGCTCGCCGCCGGCCGTACCGCGACCCGCGGCATCACCCTGTTCGACCCGGTCGGGCTGCGCTCCCGCATAGCCGCGGAGTGCGACTTCGACCCGGCGGACCACGGACTGGATCCGGACCTGAGCCGCCACGCCGACCGTTACATCCAGTTCGCCGTCGTCGCCGCCGGGGAAGCCGTCCGCGACTCCGGACTCGACACCGACGCCGAGGACCCCTGGCGCGTCGCCGTCTCCCTGGGCAGCGCCGTCGGCGGCACCACCCGACTCGAACACGACTACGTCCTGGTCAGCGAGGGCGGGCGGCGGTGGGACGTGGACCACCGCGCGGCCGACCCCAAGCTGCACATGGCGTTCTCGCCGAGCACGCTCGCCTCCGTCGTGGCCGAACAGTTCGGCGCCCGCGGCCCGGTGCAGACCGTCTCCACCGGCTGCACCTCCGGCCTCGACGCCGTCGGCTACGCCTTCCACACCATCCAGGAAGGCCGGGCGGACGTCTGCGTCGCGGGCGCGTCGGACTCCCCCATCTCCCCCATCACCATGGCCTGCTTCGACGCCATCAAGGCCACGTCGCCCGACAACGACGACCCGGAGCACGCCTCCCGCCCCTTCGACAACAACCGCAACGGTTTCGTCATGGGAGAAGGCGCGGCCGTCCTCGTCCTGGAGGAGTACGAGCACGCCAGGGCCCGCGGCGCGCACATCTACTGCGAGATCGGCGGCTACGCCACCTTCGGCAACGCGTACCACATGACCGGCCTGACCGGCGAGGGGCTGGAGATGTCCCGGGCGATCGACTCCACGCTCGACCAGGCCCGGCTCGACCCCACGCTGATCGACTACGTCAACGCGCACGGCTCGGGCACCCGCCAGAACGACCGGCACGAGACCGCCGCCGTGAAGCGGTCCCTGGGCGCGCACGCCTACGACACGCCCATGAGCTCCATCAAATCCATGGTGGGGCACTCGCTGGGCGCGATCGGCGCGATCGAGGTGGCCGCCTGCGTGCTCGCCCTGAAGCACCAGGTGGTACCTCCGACGGCGAACTACGAGACCCCCGACCCCGAGTGCGACCTGGACTACGTGCCGCGCACCGCCCGCCCCCGGAAGCTCGGGAACGTGCTCTCCGTGGGCAGCGGATTCGGCGGCTTCCAGTCCGCGGTCCTCCTGACGGGAACGGGCGGGAGGACACGATGAGCACTGAGCGCCCACGGCGTGCGGTCGTCACCGGCATCGGTGTGATCGCCCCCAACGGACTGCGTGCCGACGCGTACTGGAAGTCCGTCCGGGAAGGGCTCGGCGTACTGGACCGGATCACCCGCGAGGGGTGCCAGGACCTGCCCCTCAAGGTCGCGGGCGAGGTCCGGGGCTTCGACGCCGGCGCCCTGATCGAGGAGCGGTTCCTCGTCCAGACCGACCGCTTCAGCCACTACGCGATGGCCGCGGCCCAGCTCGCCCTCGACGACGCCGGCCTCGCCCGGGAGGACCCCGAGGAGCCGTTCGAGATCGGTGTGGTCACCGCGGCCGGCTCCGGCGGCGGCGAGTTCGGCCAGCGCGAGCTCCAGAAGCTCTGGGGCCAGGGGTCCAAGTTCGTCGGCCCCTACCAGTCCATCGCCTGGTTCTACGCCGCGAGCACCGGCCAGATCTCCATCCGGAGCGGCTTCAAGGGGCCGTGCGGTGTGGTCGCGAGCGACGAGGCGGGAGGCCTGGACGGCATCGCCCACGCGGCCCGGGCCGTACGGCGTGGCACCGGCGCGGTGGTCGTCGGAGCGGCGGAGGCCCCCCTCGCCCCGTACTCGATGGTGTGCCAGCTCGGATACCCGGAGCTCAGCACCGTCGAGGACCCGGACCGCGCCTACCGGCCCTTCACCGCGGGAGCCTGCGGCTTCGTCCCGGCGGAGGGCGGCGCGATGCTGGTCGTGGAGGACGAGTCCCGCGCCCGCGACCGGGGGGCGGCCGTCCGGGCCGTCGTCGCCGGTCACGGCGCCACGTTCACCGGCGCCTCCCGCTGGGAGGACTCCCGGGAGGGCCTCGCCCGTGCCGTCCGCGTCGCCCTCGACGAGGCCGAGTGCGCCCCCGAGGAGATCGACGTCGTCTTCGCCGACGCCCTGGGCGTACCGGAGGCGGACCGTGCCGAGGCGCTGGCGCTCGCCGACGTCCTCGGGGCGCACGCCGGCCGCGTCCCCGTCACGGCGCCCAAGACGGGCATCGGGCGTGCCTACTGCGGGGCGCCCGTCCTGGACACCGCCGCCGCGGTCTTCGCCCTGGAGCACGGCGTGGTCCCCCCCACCCCCAACGTGTTCGACATCTGCCACGACCTCGATCTGGTGATGTCCCGCGCTCGCCCCGCCGAGCTGCGCACGGCCTTGGTCCTCAGCCGGGGACTCATGGGATCCAACGCGGCGCTGGTCGTGCGCCGCGGCGACGACACCGCCCGGTAGGACCGGGCGGGAAGGAGAGCACAGATGATCACCACCACACTGACCTTCGACGAGCTCGCCGCGCTGATGAAGCAGGCGGCCGGCGTCACCGTGGACGTCCGGGAGCTGGAGAAGGCGCCCGACGCGCCGTTCGCCACCCTCGGCGTCGACTCGCTGGGCCTGCTCGGGATCGTCGGCGAGCTGGAGAACCGGTACAGCGTGGCGCTGCCGACGGACGCCGAGCGCTGCAAGACGCCCTCCGAGTTCCTCGGCCTGGTCAACGACGCCCTCAAGACGGGAGTCTGACGTGGCCGGTCACACCGACAACAGCATCACCGTCGAAGCCCCTCTCGACCTCGTCTGGGACATCACCAACGACATCGAGAACTGGCCGAACCTCTTCAGCGAGTACGCCTCCCTGGAAGT
Organism: Streptomyces sp. NPDC056503; assembly: GCF_042794995.1. Taxonomy (NCBI): domain Bacteria; kingdom Bacillati; phylum Actinomycetota; class Actinomycetes; order Kitasatosporales; family Streptomycetaceae; genus Streptomyces; species Streptomyces sp. NPDC056503. The sequence goes on along the minus strand of NZ_JBHTST010000213.1, from coordinate 775 downwards.
GCTCTCCCGCGAGGGCGACTCCACCACCTTCCGCCTGACCATGCACCCGGACGAGTCCGGGAAGGTCTGGAGCTGGGTGTCGGAGCGCACCGTCGACCGTCTCGGGCGGACCGTCCGCGCCCGCCGCGTCGAGACCGGCCCGTTCGACCACATGGACATCCGGTGGGAGTACGAGGAGACGCCGGCCGGCGTCCGCATGCGCTGGGTGCAGGACTTCGCGATGAAGCCCGACGCCCCGGTCGACGACGCCTGGATGACCGACAACATCAACCGCAACTCCCGCACCCAGATGGCCCTCATCCGGGACCGCATCGAGCAGGTCGCCCGCGACCGCCGGAGCGCCCCGGTCCTGCCCGGCTGACCGCGGCCCGCCGCACCCGCACACTCCCTCTCGGAAGGACGCCCGATGCACCACGCCCTGATCGTCGCCCGTATGGCGCCCGGTTCGGCTCCGGCGATCGCCGACGTCTTCGCCGCCTCCGACCGCGGGGAGCTCCCGCACCTGGTCGGCGTGAACCGGCGTCGCCTGTTCCAGTTCGGCGACGTGTACCTGCACCTCATCGAGTCGGACCAGGACCCGGGGCCGGCCATCGCGAAGCTGACCGGACACCCCGAGTTCCGCGACGCCAGCGAGAAGCTGTCGGCGTACGTCAGCGCGTACGACCCGCAGACGTGGCGGAGCCCCAAGGACGCCATGGCGCAGTGCTTCTACCGCTGGGAGCGCGACGCGGGGTCCTGATCCCCCGAGGTACGCACGGCAGGAAGACCCGAGGCC
>NZ_JBHTST010000212.1:0-8758 GCF_042794995.1 Streptomyces sp. NPDC056503 | reverse complement strand
GGACCGAGGAGGTCCGGGCGCCCCTTCCGTGCGCTCGGGGTGGGTCAGTCGCGCTCGTACGGGGAGCGGACCGGGAAGTACGCCTCCAGGAACGCCCGCAGCACGCGGTCCCGCTCGTCCAGCGGAACCTCGGCCTCGGCCGACTCGCCGATGCAGATGACGTCCCGGTGGCGCGCGGCCAGCAGCCGGCTGAGCGCCACGTGGTGCTTGTAGTCGCCGATGTTGACGTAGGCGGCGGAGATGCTGCCCGGCGCGCCCTTGGCCGTCAGGTAGGCGAAGTGGTGGTGGAGCGACGAGGTGATCGACAGGTCGGTCCGGCCGCGGAACGGCGTGGCCGCCGTCAGGGAGGTCTGCTCGGGCCAGCGCTCGGCGATCGCCTCCAGGACGCTGCGGCGCAGCGGGTGCGGCGTGTGGAGGAAGCCGTGCGTGGCGACCCGGCCGAACTCCTCCTCCAGGAGGGCCTGGTTGTTCTTGGCGGCGACGAAGTAGCCCTCGGTCTCCTCGGTGACCTCGCCCGGCGGGACGGCCGTCGGCGAGCGGAAGAAGAACGAGCTGCCGTTCGACTGGAAGAACTTGCTCGGAGCCAGCGGACGCGCGAAGAAGACGTCGTCGTTGACGTAGAGGAAGTGCTCGGAGAGCCCCTCGATGCGGTGCAGCTGGGACTCGATCGCGTGCGAGTTGAACGTCGGCAGCCAGGACGGGTCCGCGAAGAGCTCGCGGTGGCTGACCACCTGGATGTCCGGGTGCTCGGTGTTCAGCCACGACGGCACCTGGTCGTCCGTCACCAGGAAGACCTTGCGGATCCACGGGGCGTGCGTGGCGAGCGAGCGGAGCGAGTAGCGGAGCTCGTCGCGGTTGCGGAAGCGGACGTCACCGGACTGGGCGTCGTCGGTGGCGAGTCCGGCCTCCAGACGGGCGGCGTCGCGCTTCGCGCGCCAGGCCGGGTCGGTGTCGTCGACCCAGGTGTAGACGGCGTCGATCGGGAAGTCGACGTCCCACATCAGGCGCTTGGTCAGGATGTCGATGGTCGGGTACTCCCGGCCGCCGACCTCGATCCGGGCGGTGCCGTCGAGCGAGGGCAGTCGCGGGCCGACCAGGGTGGTGCCGCGGGGGGCGGTGAACCAGTGGGGCTCCGCCTCCTCCTGGGGCCAGAACTCGACGCTGCAGCCGTAGACCGGTCCGTACCGGAGGATGCGGCTGTCGCTGACCATCGGCTTGAAGACCCGTACGGCCGCGACCTCGGGGGCGGCCGTCAGCGTCTCCGCGAGACGCGCGCCGGGCGCGGCGGTCTTGGGCGCGACGAGCTCGGCGTACACGGGCTTGCCGTGCAGCTCGGTGCCGAGGGCGCGCAGGGCCCGCTCGCGGTCGGTGTCCTTGACGGCGACGCGGTGGCTGACCGTCGACGGGTCGTGCAGCAGGACGTAGGGGACGTCGTGGCGTTCGAGGGCCTCGGCGCTGATCTCCAGGTTGATCTGCCCTATGCGCCAGGCCGGGATGTCGTCCCGCACCTCGGCGAGACGGCCGGCGGAGCGCACCAGGTTCTTGCGGTCCTGGGCCTGGAGGATGACCTCCCGCGCCTTCTGCTCGTCGGAGGAGGGCGCGAGCTTGCTGATCGGCGCGGAGACGGCGAAGCTCTTGCTGCCTCCGGCGGCGACGCGGCGCGCCGTCCGGTCGGCGCGGGCCGCGGCGCGGGCCTGGTCCGACTCGGCGCGGAGCGCGGTGAACAGCTCGTCCCACTGCGCGGTGATGACCTCGGGGGCGAAGCGCTCGCGCGCTCCGGCGCGGGCGGCGGCGCCGTAGGCGGCGCGGAGCTCGTCGTCGCCCATGAGCCGGGCCATCGCCGCGCCCAGCGAGGCGACGTCGTCGGCGGGCACGAGCAGGCCGTCCACCTCGTGGCGGACGATCTGGGACGGGCCGGTCAGGGCGTCGTACGCGACGACCGGGACGCCGGCGGTGAAGGCCTCCAGCATGACGAGGCCGAAGGACTCGACGCGGGACGGCATCAGGCAGATCGCGGCCTTCGCCCACTCCTCGGCCATCTGCTGGCTGCGGCCGACGAGCTCGATCCGGTCGTGCACGCCGAGGCTCTCGACCAGACGGCGCAGGTTGACCAGCTGGGGGCCGTCGCCGAAGAGGCGCAGACGCCAGTCCGGGAACTCGTCGACGAGCTCGGCGAAGGCCTGGACCGCGTGGTCGAGCTGCTTCTCCGGCACCATGCGGCCGGCCACGACGATGGTCTTGCCGCCGAGGTCGGAGCGGGGCCGGTAGCCGTCGGGCATCGCGTTCGGGATGGTGGCGAGCCGGGGCGCGGAGGCGCCGAGGGACTCGGCGAACCAGTCGGTGGTCAGCTCGGTGAGCGAGACGAGGGCGTCGAGCCGCGGGGCGTGCGTCAGCAGCGGTTCGCCGGTGGCGCCGCGCAGCTGGGAGACGCGGTGCTCCTGGTGGACGGTGGCCACCGAGGAGGGGACGAGCCTGACGGCCGCGGCCATGAGGGCCGGCGTGGTCGTCACGAGGACGTCGGTGTCGAGGCCGGACAGCGCGGCCGTCATCTCGATGTCGGAGAGCCGGTCGAAGGTGGGCTCCCAGGACGCCTCGATGAGCTCGCTGGGCAGCTTGGCGAGGGCCGCGCACTCCTCCGGGGTGAGGGAGGTCTCGCGGACCGGGCGCGGGGTGCGGCCGGTGCGGTCCACGAGGTAGCGGACGGACAGGGCCTTCGCCTCCGGCAGGAAGGGCTCCTCGGCGGTCTTGAAGACGCTGAGGATCTCGACCTCGTGGCGTGGCATCAGCTGGGCGGCCTGGGTGTAGGCAGCCATCTCGGTGCCGCCCATCGCATCGCCCCAGGTGAGCAGGATGGTGATCTTCATGCGACTTCCTCTGCGCCGTGGGGGGCGCCTTCGAACGCGACGCAGGAAACGGCGAGCGCTCCGGCCGACGTGATGTAGGCATGCGCTCGGAGGAGCGTGCCGTCTTCCAGGGCGATGATCCTGAACGTGGTGCGGATCACCTGATTGCGCCGCCTCACGTCCGTGAGCCTGCGTCCGATCTTGAGACCGGTGCGCCCGTGCGCGAGCTGCATGTCCCAGCGGTACGAGCGGCCACCCGCCACCATCTCGGCCAGCGGCACGTCGAAGGTGAACGCGTCGCCCCGCCACTCCAGGGGGGCCTGCGCCACCGTCCCGCCGCCGCGGCGGACGGCCTGGGCGGTGTAGCCGGAGGTCGGCCCCTGCCGGGCGATGAGCCGGCCGTGGACCACGATGCGGTCCCAGCGGAGGTCGAAGGAGTCGAGCTCCGCCTGGTGCGCGGGGGCGCGCACCTTGAGGACGGCGAAGCCGTCGACGGACCGCATGATCCGGAAGTGGGCTCCGCTGTCCGGCGAGGGCGAGACGGGGGCCGTCGGCCCGTCCGTGGCGGCGAGCGCCACGGCGCCGACACCGGCGCGCACCTCGCGTCCGTCGGCTCCGGTGAGCACCACGCCGATGCGCCAGAGGCCGGTGAAGAGGGGCACGCCGGCGCGGCCGGGACCGTGGTCGCCGGGGGCGTCGGGGAGGTCGGTCCGGTCCGTGTACCGCAGGGCGGTGGTGGCGGTGAGGAGGCGGGTGCCGTCGCCCTGCGGCTCCACTTCGAGGTCGAGCCTCAGGTGGCGTCCGCCGCGGACGAACTCCAGGTGGGCGGCGGTGACGTCGACGGCCGCGGGGGCGAGGAGGGCGACGTTCAGGGTCCGTCCGCCGAGGACGGAGAAGTGGACGGCCTTCAGGGCGGGGCGGGGCCGGATTCCACTGGCGAAGGCGGGGGCCGTCTGCAGTCGCTCGACCCTGCGACGCATCCGGACGGCGACCCGGCGGGCTCGGTTGGCGGCACCCACCGCATAGGGCAGCAGTGAGTCACTCACGACGAATCCCGCGCTTCCACTCTGGACTGACAGTCAGCGCCACATAGTGTCAAGGGGGCAGAAGCGTTGGCAAGTCACGCTCCGGCGAGCGCCGCGTGACCGCAATCACGTCGTCAAGTGAACCCCGCGTGGCGTTTTCCCCCTCTTCCTCAAGGGATCCTTGCTATCGACCACACAGGAAGCAACGGGGAGAAATGGGACGCTGGAGTTCGTTCGCCGACGTCGCGCTGTCTCGGCGCACTCTGCTGGCCTCGACCGCCGCCGCCACGGTGGCGGGCGTCGTCAGCGGCTGTGGGGAGACACCGGCCTCCCCACCTCGTATCCCGGCCCAGGCGAACGGTGACGCCGGGGGGCGCACGCCGGTCCGCCGCCTCGCCACCACGGACACGCGGGACGGGTTCGCGACGGCCGGGGCCCCCGCCGTGGTGCAGATCGTGGCGCACCCGGACGACGACCTGTTCTTCATGAACCCCGACGTCGTCCAGAACCTCTCCGCGGGCATACCCGTGACCTCCGTGTACCTGACGGACGGCGGCTCCTTCGGCGTGAACCAGGTGCCGGGGCAGCCCGCCCCCGAGGCCGACATACCCGCGTACGTCTCCTCCCGTCAGCAGGGCCTCCGCCAGGCCTACGCCCTGATGCTCGGGGCCCGGCTCTTCACCCCGTGGCAGCGCTCCGTCCTCCCCCTGCCGGGTGGCCGTACCGTCGAGGTCAACCGGCTCGAGTACGGCGGCCGGACGGCCGAGCTGATCTTCCTGGACCTCCGGATGCACGCCAAGAACGGCGCCAGGACCGTCAACCTGACCCGGCTGTGGAACACCCCGGGCGTGACGCTTCCCACCCAGCCCGCGCCCGAGTCCCCGGTGCAGCAGAAGTACACGTACACGCGCAAGGACCTCATAGAGACGCTCGTCTTCCTGCTGTCCCGGCGCAAGCCCACCCTGGTCCGCACCCTCGACCCGGACCCGGACACCCAGGTCCACGACGAGCGGCACCCGCGCGGCAGCGACCAGCACGGCTTCTCCGACCACCCGGACCACACCGCCGCGGCGCTGTTCGCCTGGCGCGCGCTCGCCGAGTGGGGCGGACGGACCGGGCGCGGCACCCAGGCGCCCGCCTTCCAGACGGAGGCGTTCCGCGGGTACTACAACCAGCGCTGGCCGAAGAACCTGCCGGCGACGACCGTCGCCCTGAAGGCCCTGTACCTCAACGCCTACGGCGGCGACCCCTCCTGGCAGTGCGGGAACGACTCCGGCTGCGGCGACTACGCCTTCGGCCAGGACACGGTCCTCAGGTCGATGAAGGGGTGGGCGCGCTCCACCCACCGCCGCTACCCGAACGCCGGCCCCAAGGCGGTCGCCGGGACCGGCGGGGCGCTGACCGTGTACGGCGTCCTCGGCACCCGGCTCGCGCGCTGGACCGGTGACATCACCGGCCGGCAGAGCCCTCCCGAGGACCTCGGCGGCGGTCCGCTCGCCCCCTCCATATCCGTGGTGCGGCTGCCCGACGGCAGGGACCTCGTCTTCGCCCTGCGCTTCTCCTCCCTGGAGGGGACCACCGGGAAGAACCTGCGCGAGATCGTGATGCTGCGGCAGCGGACGGCGGGGGGCGGCTTCGAGAGCTCCTGGGTCGGCCTCGGCTCCCCCGAGACCCGGCCGTGGCGGACCCGGCTGACCGGGCCTCCGACGGCGGTCCTCGGCTCCGACGGGCGGGTCCACGTCTTCGCGAGGAACGGCGCCAAGAGCGTCAGCACCCGGATACTGGGCACCGACGGCAAGTGGACCCCCTGGGAGGCGCTGCCCGCCGGACGCGTCCAGGAGGGGCTGACGGCGACGGTCGACGGCCGCGGGCTCATCCACCTCTTCGGCACCTCCGCCAACTGGGTGGAGCACTGGAGCCAGCGCACCCCCACCGGTGAGCTGCGCAAGGGCACCCGGCGCTTCGCCCACCAGCCCGGCGACGTCCCCGACGCGATCACCGCGCCGGACGGCTCGGTACTGCTCGGCTACCGGGGCGTCGCCAGCGACGAGGTGGTCATCGAGCGGCTCGCCGCGGGGCGCGCCAAGCGGTGGACCACCGTCGCGAAGCCGCAGATGGCCGGGTACGGCCGGGTCAGCCTCGTCGACGGCCGGACGGCGGCCGCGGGCGGCGGGGTCCTCGCCGTCCCCGCCGGCGCGAGGGAGGAGCTGGCGTACGACATCACCGGCGGCGGTCGCACCTCCGCCGTGGGCACCGCGGCCCCCGCCCTCACGGTCGGCACCCCGGCGACCCTGACCGTCGGCACCGGCACCGGCACCGGCACCGGCCCCGGCACTCCGGTCTCCGTGACGATGGGCCTGGACGGCCTCCCCCACGTCACCCGGCTCCGCGACATCCGCGCCGGCTGACCCCCGGACGCACGAGAACCCCCGCCCGGCCGGAGCCAAGCGGGGGTTCTTCCTTGTCCTGCCGCGACGGGTGGGCCCGGCGGCACGCCGGGCCCGGGACCCGCTAGAACGGGTCGAACTCGTCGTACTCGCGGTCCGCGTCGTCGCGCTCCGCCTCGCGGTCGCGGCGGCGCTGGGCCGCGGGGCGGGGAGCCTCCAGACGGTGGTCCTCGCCTCGGCGGCCGAGCATCTCGGCGCCGGCGACGAGGGTGGGCTCCCAGTCGAAGACGACCGCGTTCTCCTCGGAGCCGATGGCCACGCCGTCGCCGGCGCGGGCACCCGCCTTCAGCAGCGCGTCCTCGACGCCGAGGCGGTTGAGGCGGTCGGCGAGGTAGCCGACGGCCTCGTCGTTGTTGAAGTCGGTCTGGCGGACCCAGCGCTCCGGCTTCTCGCCGCGCACCCGGTACACGTCGTCCTGCTCGTCGTACGTGACGGTGAAGCCGGCGTCGTCGACGGCCTTCGGGCGGATGACGATACGGGTCGCCTCCTCCTTCGGCTTCGCGGCGCGGGCCTGGCCGACGATGTCGGCGAGGGCGAAGGAGAGCTCCTTCAGGCCGGTGCGGGCGACCGCGGAGACCTCGAAGACGCGGTAGCCGCGCTCCTCCAGCTCCGGGCGGATCATGTCCGCGAGGTCCTGGCCGTCCGGGATGTCGATCTTGTTGAGGACGACGATGCGCGGACGGTCGTCGAGGCCGCCGTACTGCTTCAGCTCCTCCTCGATGATGTCGAGGTCGCTGACCGGGTCGCGGTCGGACTCCAGCGTCGCCGTGTCGAGGACGTGGACGAGGACCGAGCAGCGCTCGACGTGGCGCAGGAACTCCAGGCCGAGGCCGCGGCCCTGGCTGGCGCCCGGGATGAGGCCGGGGACGTCGGCGATGGTGTAGACGGTCGAGCCGGCCGTCACCACGCCGAGGTTCGGGACCAGCGTCGTGAAGGGGTAGTCCGCGATCTTCGGCTTGGCGGCCGAGAGGACGGAGATCAGCGAGGACTTGCCGGCGCTGGGGTAGCCCACGAGCGCCACGTCGGCGACGGTCTTCAGCTCCAGGACGATGTCGTCGAGGTCGCCGGGCTCGCCGAGCAGCGCGAAGCCGGGGGCCTTGCGGCGCGCGGAGGACAGCGCCGCGTTGCCGAGGCCGCCGCGGCCGCCCTGTGCGGCGACGTACGTCGTGCCGTGGCCGACGAGGTCCGCGAGGACGTCCCCCTTCTTGTCGAGGACGACGGTGCCGTCGGGTACGTACAGGACGAGGTCCTGGCCGTCCTTGCCCGCGCGGTTGCCGCCCTCGCCGGGCTTGCCGTTGGTGGCCTTGCGGTGCGGCGAGTGGTGGTAGTCGAGCAGCGTGGTGACGGACTGGTCGACGACCAGGATCACGTCTCCGCCGCGACCGCCGTTGCCGCCGTCGGGCCCGCCGAGCGGCTTGAACTTCTCGCGATGGACGGAGGCGCAGCCGTGGCCTCCGTTACCCGCGGCGACGTGCAGCTCGACGCGGTCCACGAAGGTGGTCATGGTTCTGTGCCTCCAGCAGTCAGCTTGGTACGGAATGTCTATCTAGTAACACGCGAAAGGCGGACCCTCTTCCCTGCCGGGAAGTGAGGTCCGCCTCCGCAAAGCGTCCGATCAGGCGACCGGAACGATGTTCACGACCTTGCGGCCACGGAAGGTGCCGAACTGCACCGAACCGGCCTGCAGGGCGAACAGCGTGTCGTCGCCACCGCGACCGACACCCGAGCCCGGGTGGAAGTGGGTGCCGCGCTGGCGGACCAGGATCTCACCGGCGTTGACGACCTGACCGCCGAAGCGCTTCACGCCGAGCCGCTGGGCGTTGGAATCGCGACCGTTCCGGGTGGACGATGCGCCCTTCTTGTGTGCCATTGCTCAGTCCCTCTTTACTTCGCGGCCGTCGGGATGGACGTGACCTTGATCGCCGTGTACTGCTGACGGTGACCCTGGCGACGGCGGTAGCCGGTCTTGTTCTTGTAGCGCAGGATGTCGATCTTGGCGCCCTTGGTGTGGTCCACGACCTCGGCCTCGACCTTGATGCCCGCCAGGACCCACGGGTCGCTGGTCACGGCGTCGCCGTCGACGACGAGCAGGGTCGAGAGCTCGACCGTGTCGCCGGGCTTGGCGGTGGAAATCTTGTCAACCTCAACGATGTCGCCGACAGCAACCTTGTGCTGGCGACCACCGCTGCGCACGATGGCGTACACGCGGATCTCTCTCTCACTCGGTAATGGGGACCTCTGACGCCAGCCGCCCACGCGCGGGCCTGGGGCCCGCGGCGAACCGGATCGGACGAGCGGCCTCTCCCGGCGAGCGGGAGGGGGATGCTCAGAGGTGCGGCGCGTCAGAGACACGCCGACGGTCTAGGTTACGGGCGGCTGCCACAAGGGGTCAAATTCGCCCGTGCGGGCGCGGACCGTCCCGGCGGGCCCTCCGGAAAGGGCC
>NZ_JBHTST010000211.1:0-8879 GCF_042794995.1 Streptomyces sp. NPDC056503 | reverse complement strand
GCCTCTCGCCGTCCCGCCCCGGTCGTCGGTCACCGGCGCCCCGGGGCCCGGCTCGTCGCGCCGAGGCGGGTTCACGGCGCGACGGCCGCGCCCTCGCCCTCCCGGCGCGAGGTGCGCTCGTCCGCGTCGGCCAGCCGGAAGAAGACCGGGGGCAGCCCGAGTTCGATCACCGTGAGCGCGATCTGGAACCAGTGCGGCCAGCCGTGCACGGCGAGCGAGAGCAGCCGCCCCACCCCGCCCAGAAGGAAGACGCCGGCCAGCAGGCGCACCACCCGCGCCGGGATCGGCCGTTGCCGCGCGGCCCACAGCCACGCCAGCCCGTAGCCGACGAAGGCCGCCCCCATGAAGCGGCCCCAGCTGTCGACCGTCGCGCCGGCGGAACCCGCTCCGGGGATCGCCGCGTTGCCGAGGACCACGTGGTAGAGGCCGATCGCCACGCCTGACCAGCCCATCAGTTGTGCGAGTGTGCGCAGAGCCCTTGCCATGATTCCTCCGAGCCGTCCCGGTGGAGCTTGGTAGACATGTGTCCACCAGAGTGGGTGCACTAGTAGACACATGTCAACTAGTCTTCGGCCATGCCTCCCCGCCGACGGCTCAGCCCCGCCGACCGCCACGCCCAGCTCCGCGCCGTCGGAGCGCGGCTCTTCGCCGCGCGCCCGTACGACGACGTCCTGATGGAGGAGGTGGCGGAGGAGGCCGGCGTCTCGCGGGCCCTGCTCTACCGTCACTTCCCCAGCAAGCACGCCCTCTTCGCCGCCGTGTACGAGGAGGCCGCGGACCGGCTGCTGGCCGAGACCCGGCTCGACCCCGCGGACTCCCTGGTGGAGCAGCTCACCCAGGGCATGGACGTCCACCTCGACTACTTCGTGGCGAACCGCAACGCGGTCCTGGCCGCCAACCGGGTCCTCGCCGGCGATCCCGTGATCCAGACGATCATGACGAACGAACTGGACGCGCTCCGCGCGCGCCTGCTGGCCGCCCTCCCGCCGGTGGACGCGCCCACCCGCGAGGCGGTCTCCGGCGTCCTGAAGAGCTGGCTGGTCTTCGTCCAGGTCCTCTGCGTCGACTGGCTCACCCACGAGACCTGCACCCGCACCGAGTTGCGCGACGTCTGCGTCGGCGCGGTCGTCGGCGCCCTCCGGCCGCTGTTCGCGGAGGACCCCGCCCCGGAGTGGCCACCGCGGGCGGGCGACGCGCAGGGGTGAGGAAGGGCGGGGCAGCGGCAGGGGCAGGGGCAGGGGCAGGGGCAGGCAAGACGGGGACAGCCGGCGGGATTCCACCGGTACCGGGGTTCGTACCGCCACTTGACCTGGGCAAACGATTCGGCAGCACCCGTCCGGGTGACGACAGGAGTGCCTCGCCGGCGTGAAGGGCAGCGCTCGCAGTACCGCCCGTCCCCCCGCGAACAAGGAACCCCCATGCGCCTTCGCTCCGCCCTGGCCGCCGCCACCGGCGCCGCCCTCCTCCTGATCACCGCCCCCGGCTCGGCGTCCGCCGCCGAGGGGCAGTTCCGCTACACGTACCGGACGTCCGACGGATACGAAGCGGTCGGCTTCCTGAACAATCCCGAGAGCGGCACCTGCATCGACATCCAGGGACCGGGCTCGGAGCCCGGCTCGGCCGCCTACGCCCCGAAGAACCGCACCGACGCGACCGCCGTGGTCTTCCTCGAAGCGAACTGCGAGGGCGAGGCCTTCTTCAGCCTGCGTCCGGGCGGCGGCGCCTCGGACCGCCTGCTCGTGCGGTCGGTCGTCTTCTCCTGACGCGCGACACCGGGGACCCGGCGCCGCCGACCACCCGGCGTCCGCACCGGGCCCCCGGCACGTGGGCTCAGGTGAGGGCGGTGGCGAGCAGGGCGAAGGCCGCGATGATGATCGCGACGCGGACGTAGTGGTACCGGTCCCAGCGGCTCGCCTGCTCCTTCCAGTCCTCGGGCCGGTCTTCCGGGGTCCACGTCTTGCCCCGGTCGTTGATCGGGACGAGCAGCAGGACCGACATGATCACGCTGACCATGAGCAGCGCGCCGGCGGTGACGACGAGGCCGGCACCGGGGTGCTGCCATCCGGCGACGGCCCAGACCGCCACGAGGACGAGCGAGCCGATGTACCAGACCGGCATCACGGCGCCGAGCATCCGGCCTCCGTGGGCGCGGCCGAGCAGTTCGGCGTCCTCGGGAAGTCCGCCGAGGATCGGGTTGACGACGAAGGCGACGGAGAACTCCACCCCCACCATCACGCCGACCACCACGGTGGTGAAGACCTCAAGTGCGTTGAGCATGACGACCCCTCCTGACATCTAGCGTTGCTAGCTGATGGGTCAACGCTAGACCTACTGCCGCTCGATTGTCTAGCGGTGCTAGGATCGAGTCATGTCGGTACAGGAACGCAAGCAGCGCGAGCGGGCTGACCGTGAGCGTCTCATCGTGACCACGGCCCGCGAAGTCGCCGAGCGGCAGGGCTGGGACGCGGTCACCACCCGTCGGCTCGCCGAGAGCATCGAGTACAGCCAGCCCGTCCTCTACAGCCACTTCCGCGGCAAGCGCGAGATCATCGGTGCCGTCGCCCTCCAGGGGGCCGCCGAGATGGCCGTGTCCCTGCGGGCCGCGGCCTCCGCCGCGGACGACCCGCGCGCCCGGGCCGCCGCCCTGGCGCGCGCCTACCTCGACTTCGCCGCGCGCAATCCGGCGGTCTACGAAGCCATGTTCCAGCTGGACGGCGGCCTGGTCTTCGCGCACGACTCCACCCCGCAGCCCCTGAAGGACGCCTTCGCCGCCCTGTTGGACAACCTCGAAGGGGTCGCCGGGGACGGCGTCCACCCGGGGCTGTTCACCGAGGTCTTCTGGGCGGCCCTGCACGGCCTCGCCACCCTCACCAAGGCGCGGCGGCTGCCACCCGAGGACGCCGAACGAAGGACGAACCTGCTGGTGGACCGGCTCGCCGTCCTCTGACCGCGGGGCTCCGCCGCCGGACGCTCCTACGCCGTGCCGGCGCGGGCCCCCGGGCCCCGCGGAATCCCGGCGGGGCGGATGGCGTGCTTCAGGGCTCCCCGCCACAGACGGGACCTGCCGGTCCGGTCGAGGGCTTCGTGGGCGGCGAGCAGACCGCCCGTGACCGCGCCGAGGAAGCCGCCGGCCAGGACGTCCTGTCCCGAGAGGTACAGGCCGTCGAACTCGGTGCGCGGGCGGAGCCGGTCCGCGAGGCCGGGGCGGGTGCCGTCGCCGAAGGCGGCGACGTCCTTGGCGAGCCCGTAGAGGCTGCCGCCCGGCCAGCCGGCGAAGTGCTCGGCCGTCAGGGGGGTGCCGAGTTCGTGGTACGCCACCCGCCCCCTGGTGCGGGGAAGCTGACGGTACAGCTGCTCCAGGAGTTCCTCGCCGAGCTCGGCCTTCAGAGCGAGGTAGGCGGGTTCGCGGTCGCGCAGGCGCGAGCCGTCGAAGGACGCGAACAGGGCCGGGTCGACATAGGCGAGGATCTCGCCGGTGGACCGGCCCGGGTACCGCGCGGTCCAGGTCGGGTCCTTCGCGGAGGAGAAGGAGAGGAAGAGGCCGCTGGTGCGCCCGCCGGTGCCGTCGAAGAAGGCGTCGCAGTCGCCGTCGGTGACCATCACGTTGTGCCGGGGCAGTCCCAGCTCCTCCGGGTCGCCGTCGAGGCCGAGGAAGAGGAGCACGAACGGGAATCCGTCGCGCAGGCCGTGCAGCGGGTCGGTCTGCGTTCCGGCGGCGGAGCGGGGCAGCAGGGTGCGGTACGTGCGGTGGGCGCCCGCCGCGCTGACCACGACCGGGGCGCGTACGCGGGTGCCGTCCGCCAGCACCACGCCCGTCGCCCTCGTCCCGTCCAGTTCGATCCGCTCGACCGGCGTACGGACGAAGACCTCTCCCCCGGCGGCGCGGACGGGTTCGACCATCGCGCGGGCGATGGCGGCACTGCCGCCCACGGGGTACCAGGCACCGGTCCTGAAGTGCTCGAACACCACCGCGACGAGGAAGAACGGCAGCCTGGAGGAGGAATCGGCCAGCAGCAGCACGCTGGGGGTGAGCACCGCCTGACGCAGCCGCTCGTCGCGGACGAGCCCCGCGACCACCTCCCTGGCGGGGCGCAGCGCCTCGGGCGGGACGGCCGCCGCGCGCAGCAGACGGGCCAGGCGCCGCGCGACCGGGCCCGAGAGGCGGCCGAGCGCGAGGGCGGGCAGCGTCGCCCGGCAGCGCGCGATCAGGCGGAACAGCGCCTCGATCCCGGCCCGTTCGGCCGGGAAACGCGCGATCAGGCCGGCCTTGTAGGCGTCGAATCCGACGGGCGCCCGGTGCACCTCGCCCGCCAACCGGTACTCGTCGTACGGGTCCGCCAGGGGCGCCCACCGCAGCGCGCCGCCCGTCAGGTAGTCGGACAGCACCCGGACCGGCTCGCGGGGCGCGAGCTGCCCGACGTAGTGGATGCCGACGTCCCACTCCCAGCCACGCCGCCGGTAGGCGTGGGTGTACCCGCCGGCGGTGTAGTGCTGCTCGAAGACCGCCACCCGCCGGCCCTGCTTGGCCAGGCAGACCGCCGTCGTCAGCCCTCCGGCCCCGGAGCCGATCACGACGGCGTCGTACGCGTCCGCCACCTCGCCCGGCGCGGGAGACCGCCCCACCAGCACCCCGCGCGTCACATCCGCCCCGTTCGGCCGAGGGGCCCGGTCGCCAGGACGGAGGGGACGGCGGGGGTGGAGAGGGCTGAGGGTGGTGAGAGGACGGCGGAAGTCGGCATGGGCGGCGCTCCGGAACGTGGGGGAGGGAGAGAACACCCCGTGGAACGTTCCGGCAGGTGCGGGGTTGCGGCCGCGCCCCTGCCGTCACCTGAACGGGCCTGGTCGCGGTACGGGACGGTGCCGACCGCATCGCCGCGTCGCGCGGGGCGAAGCGCCGCCGCCGGGGTGACGGCGTCCTCCCGGGCCTCCCCCGGCAAGGTGCCGGGCCGGGTGCCGCTAGGCTTCAGCGGCCGGCGCTTCGAGCCGGCGCCTCGCACCGCTCGCCCTCCTGGAGGACACCCATGTTCAAGGTCAACGAGTACTTCGACGGGACGGTCAAGTCGATCGCGTTCACGGGCAGCGAGGGTCCCGCGACGGTCGGCGTCATGGCCCCCGGCGACTACGAGTTCGGCACCGGCAAGCGGGAGATCATGCACGTCGTCAGCGGCGCCCTGACGGTCAGGCTGCCCGGCTCCGACGAGTGGCGGACCTTCGAGGCCGGCGAGAGGTTCGACGTCCCCGCCGACAGCACGTTCCAGCTCAAGGTCGCCGAGGAGACCGCCTACCTCTGCGAGTACCGCGACTGAGGCCTCTCCCGCGGATCGCGGCGGCACGGGCTCCCGGGTCACGCTCCGGGCCGATGACGTCGTCGGGGACCTCGTCCGCCACCGCTCGGCCGAGATCACGGACCGAGCCGACCGGCCGGAAACGATCGAGAGCGCGGCTGAGGTCGAGGTCGAGGCTGAGGCTGAGGCTGAGGTCGAGGTCGAGATCGCGGACAAGGCCGACGTCGAGGTCGACGGACGCGTCGACCTCGACTCGGTGGACCGGTCCCGCCAGGCGGGATCAGGCGGTGTGCAGGCGCAGGCCGTACCGGTTGAGGATCTCGTTGACCGGCTGGAACCACGTCTCGCCGCCGGAGGAGCAGTTGCCCCAGCCGCCGGAGGTGACGCCCTGGGCCTGGTCGCCGCTCAGGAACGAGCCGCCGGAGTCGCCGCCTTCGGCGCAGACGCTGGTCTTGGTCATCTGGTAGACCGCGCCCTGGCTGTAGTTGACCGTCTGGTTCTTCGCCAGGACGGTGCCGCAGTGCCAGCGCGTGGTCGAGCCCGAGCGGCAGATCGACGCGCCGACCGGGGCCTCGGCCGAGCCGCGGACGAGCTGGTCGGGGACGGTGCCCCAGCCGAGCACGACGGGCACGGTCCACCAGCCGCTGTGGATCGACACGTACGCGTAGTCGTCGCCGGGGAAGGACGAGCCCTGGAAGGTGCCCATCGCGGATCCGTCCCAGCCGCGCACCGCCGCGCCGGCCTGACCGCAGTGACCGGCCGTCACGAAGCCGCCGTGCACGGAGAAGCCGATCGAGCAGCGGACGTTGCCCGTGTAGTACGGGTCGCCGCCGACCGTGCCCGCCGCGTAGGTGCGGGGCGCCTGTGCCGTCTCGGCGACGGTGACGAGGCCGTCGGCCCGGGCCCGGTCGAGGAAGGCCCGTACGGCGGGGGTCTGCCGTTGGGCGCGTACGACGTCGACCACGACGCTGTTCGCCTTCGGGTCGACGTGCCAGCCGGCCACTCCGGCGGGTGCGCTCAGTCCGTCCAGGCGCGCCTTGGCCCGGTCCAGGGCGGCGGCCCCGTGCCGGACCAGCCGGGTGTCCGCGCCCAGGGCGCGCACCTCCGACTCCGTCGCGCGGTCGGTCACGGCGACGACCAGTCGGCCGGCCGCCGGGTCGAACCACGAACCGCCGTAGGCGGC
This sequence comes from Streptomyces sp. NPDC056503, assembly GCF_042794995.1. Classification (NCBI taxonomy): domain Bacteria; kingdom Bacillati; phylum Actinomycetota; class Actinomycetes; order Kitasatosporales; family Streptomycetaceae; genus Streptomyces; species Streptomyces sp. NPDC056503. The sequence goes on along the minus strand of NZ_JBHTST010000211.1, from coordinate 2,411 downwards.
GCCCGCGCGCTGCCGGGCGGTCTTCTCCACCTCGGCGGCCGTCTTCTCGGCGCGCAGCCTCTCCTCGGCCTGCGCCGAGGTGAGCCCGAGGTCCTGCCGCATGGCGTCGAGCAGTCCGGCGGACGCCGACGGCGGGGCGACGGGCTCCGGTGGCGGGGCGGCGTTGGCCGCGGCGGCGCCGAGGCCGACCGTCAGGAGCAGGGCGCCGACGGCGGCGCGCAGGGGGGTGGTGCGCTTCACGGAACCTCCTGGTGTGGGGGAAGCCGAACGCTGAGAGCGCTCTCAGAGCGCTCTCAGCAACGGTAGCGGCCCACGCTTGTCAGGTCCATACCAAGAGTGTCGCGTTCAGTCGCCGTCGGCGGCGGGGCCGGCACCGGGTGTGCCGCGCGACAGCTGGTGGAGGCGGAGGGCGAGGTGGAGCTCCAGGGCGCTGTCGGGGGTGTTCCAGTCGGGGCCGAGGAGTTGGGCGACGCGGTCGAGGCGCTGCACCACCGTGTTGACGTGGACGTGGAGCGCGTCCTTGGCACGGGCGAGGCTCGCTCCCTGGTCGTAGTAGGCGTGCAGGGTGCGGACCAGTTCCGTGCCGCGTTCGGTGTCGTAGGCGAGGACCGGGCCGAGGACGCGGTCGACGTACGCGGAGATGTCGGCGCGGTCGCCGAGCAGGACGCCGACGAAGCCGAGGGCCGCGACGTCGGCGCCCTCCCCGGAGCGGCCGAGGGCGTGGAGCGCGGTGAGGCACCGCAGGGCCTCGGCGTGGAGGGCCGCGTGGTGGTCCGGGCCGGTGCCGGGGCCCGCGGTGCCCACGGTGACCGGGGCGCCGATTCCCCGGGCGAGCCCCGCGGCCAGGGCGTCGGCGAGGTCGCCCGCGAGGTCGCACGGCACGAGCAGGACGGTACGGCCCTGGCGGCTGCCCGCCAGCCCGCCGAGCCCGCGCACCACGCGCGTGGCCTCCGCCGCGAGCCGGGAACGCAGGGCGGGCTCGCAGTCGACGACGGCGACGGCGTGCGGGCGGGCGAGGTCCACGCCGAGGCGCCGGGCGCGCAGGGCGAGGCTGCCCGGGTCCCAGTGGGCGGAGGAGGCGGGGCCCGCGAGCAGGTCGTCGAGGAGTTCGCCGCGCACCCGGTCCTCGGTCTCGGCGACCGAGCGGCGGACCAGCAGCAGCATCGCCGTGACGAGCGCCGAGCGTTCGAACAGACGCCGGTCCGCCTCGGGGAGGTCGTCGCGTCCGGTCAGCACGATGCTGCCGAGGGGTTCGGCACCGGCGAGGACCGCGCAGGTCCAGACGCCGTCGGCGTGGACCGCGCGGCCCTCGGTGCGCGAGGCCGCCAGGCTGGCCGGGGAGGGTGTGACCGGGGCGGTGCCGATCCGGGCGAGCTCGCTGCCGTCGGTGTCGTGGACGGCCACTCCCCCGCCGAGCAGCACCGCGATCTCGGCGGCGACCTCGTCGGTCCCGGCGCCGCGCAACACCAGCTTGGAGAGCCGGTCGTGGGCGTCGGACGCCAGGTGGAGGGCCTCGCTGTGGGCGCGGGCCGTCGCGTTGGCGGCTTCGAGCCGGGCGAGTGCGGTACGGGTCTCGTCCAGCCGGCGGGCGCTGTCGATGGCGACGGCGGCGTGGTCGGCGAGCGAGGCGAGCAGGGCGATGGCGTCGGGGGTGAACTCGCGCGGGGTGCGGTCGGCCGCGAACAGGACGCCGATGACCTCCTCGCCGAGCCGGAGCGGGACGCCGAGGATGCCGCGGAGCCCTTCCTCGGCGACGCCGTCGTCGATGGTCCCGGTGTGCCGGTAGCGGCGGTCCGAGCGGTAGTCCGCGCTCGCGTACGGGCGGGCCGTCTGCGCGACCAGGCCGCCCAGGCCCTCCCCCATGCCGAGGCGCAGCTGCTGGAAGGCGGCCGAGACGGACCCTTCGGTGACCCGCATGAACGTGTCGTGGGCGGCCGGATCGTTCAGCGTCAGGTAGGCGACGTCCGAGCCCAGCAGCGTGCGGGCCCGCCGGACGATGGCGCGCAGCACGGCGTCGAGGTCCCGCAGGCCCGCCAGGTCGCCCGCCGTGTCGAACAGCGCGACCAGCTCCGCTTCCCTGCGCCGGTACTGGTCGAGCACCCGCCGCACCGCCAGCGCGGCCTCGGTGGTCTCCTCGATCCACTCGACGTCCCCGGGGGAGGCCCCGTCCGCCCGGGCCCGGGCGGGCTGCCCGGCGAGCTGCTCGCCGGGGGCGCCGGCCGCCAGGAGGTCCAGCATGCGGCGGGCGGCGGCCTCGGTGGGGGACGGCGTACGGGTGTCGGCTCGACGGCCGGCGGTCATGGGGCCTCCTCGCGGCCGGGGTGGGGGTCGTGCGGGGTGGTCGCCGGGACGACGGGCCGGCCGCCGCCATCGGCCTGTGAGGGCGGCGGCCGGGGCGGACGCGCGGGGCC
>NZ_JBHTST010000210.1:0-9102 GCF_042794995.1 Streptomyces sp. NPDC056503 | reverse complement strand
CGGGTGATCTTGGTCGAGAACCCGTCTACCAGGAGCTTCGCCGTTGCGCAGGCCCGTCCAACTCGCGGTCATCACCGCCAGCTTGGAAAGAGCTCCTTGTCCCGCGGAGAGCGCTTTGCTGGCTGCCTGCACTACCGCGCTGGTGTCCGCTGCCATCTGCCGCTTACGGCTGTTCTGAGCAACGTCTTGCGAGAAGAGTCGGGGGTGGCACGAGACAGTCAACGCCCGCCCAGCCTGTTCAGCGAGCTTTTCCAGCTCCGGCACGACTCTCTTCTCGAACGAGGCCACCGCGCCGGGCATGGCCTGAGGCAGCGGGACAGTGCACACATCAGCCGCCCAGACACGATCGCTGTCGCCGTTTCGCACCCGAAGCAACGCATCGACCTCGAAGGGACGCTGCCCCGGAGGCAGCCGATCCGGTCGATCCTCGATCGTGACATCGCGATCGGCGTGGGACAGCGTCTGGCATACGAGCGCCAGAACGGCATCCTCTCGGGCGAGGGCTTCCGGAGTTGGCATACGGGCATCATGCCGGAAGGCCGCCGCAGAGTGTCCAGATAAAAGTTGACGTGCCGGTCCTTGAGCGGGGAGACCCGGGCGACGTCCTCGTCCTTGATGTCGTGGCCCCCGGCGCGGAGCTGTGCGACGGCCGCGTCCCGGTAGGGGTGCCGGTAAGAACTCCGTCACCAGCCGCAAACGATGGTGATCAGTCCTCTGACCTGGAGGGTCGGGGCAGCTCCGGCGTGTTGGTCGACTCGGCGAGTGCGAGGCGACCGCCCTTCAGTTCGGGTACGTAGTTGCAGATGGTGTTCCTGGAGACGCCGAGAAGCTTCGCGATCGAGGTGCCGGTGTTCTCCGGTCGGGCGAGCAGGTCGCGGGCGTGGCGTACCTGTTCCTCGGTCATCGCCGGCGGGCGGCCGAGCCGGGCGCCGCGGGCGGCGTCCAGGCCCTCGTTGGTGCCCTGGACGATGAGTTCGCGGATGAACTCAGCCGGCGCGGCGAAGACGTGGAAGACCAGGCGTCCGCCGGGCGTGGTCGTGTCGAGCGACTCGTGCAGCGAGGTGAAGCCGACGCCGCGCTTTCGCAGGCCGGACACGATGGCGATGAGGTCCTGGAGGGAGCGGCCGAGCCGGTCCAGCGACGGGACGACGAGGGTGTCTCCCTCGCGCAGGAAGTCGAGGGCTTTGCACAGTTCCTCGCGTTCGGCGTTCTTGCCGGACTTCTTGTTGGCGAAGATCCGGATGCATCCTGCTTCGGTGAGTGCGTGGATCTGCCGGTCGAGCAGTTGCCACCTTGGTGGACACGCGTGCCTATCCCGCGAGGCCGCCGGTCCGTACGGCCGGAACGGGGGCGAGGAGATCGGCGGTGGCGTCGTCCTGGGGTGGTTGCACCCGCCAGATCGTGCAGAAAACGGTGTTCCTCAAGTTCTTGAGCACATCGCCTTTCTGACCCCGTTATATGGGCATGATCCGGCGCTGATCAGGCCGCGCAACGCCGTGTACTGATCTTGCTCATCAATCGGTCGATTGATCAACGGTGCCTCCGGTTCACCTCCGTGACGGAGCGTCCTATGGCGACCGGCGGTTGCCAGCGCTGCTGCCCCGGACGATGCGGCATGGCATGCTCGGTTCATGGCCCGCACAATCTTCCACGCCGACATTGCGACGGACAGTCAAGAGGCGGTGATCGCGCTCCTGCGTGACTGGCTCGTGCGACCGGAGCTGTCGATGGCCGTGCGGCGGACCGGATACGAAACGACCTACCGCGACGACACCATCGAGTTGTACTGCTACGAGGCCGGCGCGCCCGGCTCCGGTGATTCCTTCTATCTGCTCGAGGGAATCGTGGAAGCGGAACCGGCCAGGGCGGTGGAGCGGCTGGCGGCGCTCGCCGGGGCCTGCATGGTGGCCGGGCTGGACTGCTCCATCGATTGCGCCGAGGCCGACGCCGCGGGGGCGGCGATCGGCGTGCAGTCGACCGTCGAATGAGGCAGGCCAAGGTGCGTGTTCGGAGGATGGATGCCTGAGGTTCCCGCAACCGACATAGAAGTACGCCGGCTCGGACGCACGCTGCTCGCGCAGGTGCGGACCATCGCCGCGCACGTCACGCCTGCGGCGGTGATCCCCGAGTCCGCGCTGCCCGAGGCACCCGAGGTCGCCGAATGGACCGATCCGCTGCGCTATCGGTTCGCGCTGCGCGTGCGGATCGGCCTCGACGCCGATCTCTCCGCCGGTGAGACTGTTCACCGCGCCGTCGAGGCCTTCACCACCGGTGGTTTCGACATCGTCGAGGAACGTCGTGCCGGCACGGTCGCGGCGCGGGTTGTGGTGACCGGGAGCCGTGCCGGGTTCCGGATCGATGTCCGCGTCTGGCCCGCCACCGGCGATGTCGTCTATGCCGGCGTTACACCGACGGTGGCCCTGCGGGCCCCACGAGCGCCGGAGCGCCCCGACCCCGTTCGCACGGCGGAAACGGTCGAATCGGGTCATGTGCTCTGTTACGAGTGCGACGGGCTCGGCTGGTGCCCGGCCTGCGGTGGCCTCAGTTGGGTGCTGGATGACGCCGGACTGCGGCGACGGTGCCCGGAATGCTGGGAACGGCGGGTATGCCCAATCTGTCGCGGCGCCGGGCAGCTGCAGATCGCCCGGTTGCGCCGGGCCGAACGGGCTTTCTACCCCGAGCTCGCCGATCCGCTGGCGAGAGAGGACGAGTCGTGACAGCGGCATCGCGGCTCGCAAAGCCTTCCGTGTCCAGCGCGACTGGATGCTGATTCGGAGCGGATCAGCATCCGCATGACCGAGAACGGAAAGATCGCGGTGCAACGCGAGGGCACACTGCACGCAGCGACCTGGCTCGGTACAGCAAAATGTCACCCGACCGGCCTACGCCCTGGCGCATTGAACATGCGCCATTGCCCCGTTCGGACCACTCTGGCCAGAGATCTGTGCCACCGGGTTCCCGCGATCTCCGCTCCACCGGGAGGCGGCATGGTCGTGATTGCTCTGCTTCTGCCGATACTGCTCGTAGTCATGATGTTCGCACTGGACGCCCTGGAGAACTTCCTGTTCCCCCAGCACACGGAACGGTCCCAGACCGGCACCGGGAATCCCTCGAAACTGCTTTGACCTGAGGCCCTCCGTCAAGATCAGTGGCCGGGACGTCAGAAACAGGCACCCAGCCCTATCTGCAGAGTTGTGGTCCGCACCTGTCGAGGGGGCGCTGCGGGCGCCCCAGGCCGCGTAACACCCGCCGCCGCACCCCTGCCCGAGGACACGATGTCCGGCGCCGACAACCTGCCCGCCGATATGCGTGATCGCTGGAGGAGGCCGCGCAACCTTGGAGTTGTTGAAGCTGCCAGGGCTGAGATGGTTCAGAGACGGCGGGCGAAAACCTCATCGACGCGGCGAACAACCCACGAGACACCAGTCCGCGCGAGCGCAGAGAGTAGCAACCCTGGTGCCTGCACTCCGCGTCGCGTGGCGTCTCACATCGCGGGCCGAGAAGAAGTGCCTCGGGCCCGGCCGGGGGCGCCTGGTTCAAGACACCGCAGTCCCGCCGTCACGTACAAGCAGACTCGAACTACCGTGACTGGCTATTCAGGCGGACTGGCCACGGGTACGTCTGCGTACGACACGCCCTCCACCGAACGCAGGTGATCCTGCGCCCTGAGCCACACCTGGTAATCCCAAGTCTCGACCTCGTCCTCGCCAACATTCCGGTAGACCACGACCGACACGAGGTACATCCACCCCTCGGGGATCTGGCGGCGCGCCCAGAGCCGACCGGTCACTTCCTCGCTGTTGGGTAGCAGCACCCGCACCGGCAGCGGAACGGAACCGGCTGGCTGTTCAGAGGGTCCGGACACGCCCCCACGGTAGATCCACGCCGGTGGTCCACGCGCCGCGGGTTCGAGGAAGCCCCTCCAACGATCAGCTCGGACGTCACGCGAGTGCCTTCGCCAGCGCCCGTGGGCCACCAGGGCGCTACCAGTCCACCGTGCACTCCAAGGGACGCAGGCTGGCCGCTAGCTGTTGCAGTGCACCGGCAACTACTCAACGGTGCCGCCTGCCGTTGCTGACTGCGGCGCAGCGGGTGCGTAGCTCGGCTGCATGATCAAGGCAGCGGCCGCGTTGCCGGAACCTAGCTGGGTCTGGAGGGTCGCCGTCGTGCGGTACGTGGGGGGCGCGCAGGAATTGCAGCCGTATGCCGATGGGTCGAGGCTGAGAATCCACGGATCGGAGTAGTTATGGGCAATCTGGTCGTCGTCGGGGTGGATGGCTCGTCCACGAGTCTCACCGCCGCGGAGGCAGCCGCCGCAGCGGCGGCACGGCGCGGTGCGGCGCTGCGTGTGGTGCATGCCGAGGTTCCGATCAAGCCCAGGTACCAGGTGCCGGAACCGGGTTCCAGGACGCTGGTCGACAAGGCGGCGGCCCACGCCCTCGGCATGGCGCCCGAGGTCATGGTGACCAGGGCTGTGGTGACGGGTGACGTGGTGCACGTGCTGGAACTTGAGTCGCAGGCCGCGGACCTGATCGTCGTCGGCTCCAGAGGCATGGGGGGCATCGCGGGCCTGCTGCTGGGATCCACACCGGTGTCCTTGGCCTCCCGCAGCCGTTGCCCGGTCATGACGGTCCGCGAGGAGCGCCGGGCCTCCGCCGGCATAGAGCCTGTCGTATTGGGGGTCGATGGGTCCCCTGACAGTGACGCAGCGGTCGACGTCGCCTTCGTTGAAGCCGCGTTGCGGCGGGCTGACCTCGTGGCTGTTCATGCGTGGCAGCCGGACAAGTCCTCGCCTGGCCCGGCGTCCGAGGCCGCAGAGCAGCTGCTGGCTCAGGCGATTGCGGGCCGCGCGAACGCCCATCCGGAGGTCGCCGTCTCATGCAAGCTGGTGAGCGGCAAGGCGCGTGAGGTGCTGCTCGAGGCGAGCAGTACGGCTCAGCTTCTGATTGTTGGTGCCCGCGGGCGCAGCGGTATTGCCGGACTGCTCCTGGGCTCGGTGAGCCAGTTCGTCATGACCCACGCGCACTGCCCGGTCGTCACGGTTCGCGGGACGCCGTGAGGCGAAGCGCCCGGGGGGTTGGGTACCTGAGAATCGGGAGGCACATCCCGACGCCCTGGGCGGATCATGTATGGGCGCGGACGACGGTGACGGGGCAGTGCGCGTGGTGGAGCAGTGCCTGGCTCACCGAACCCAGGAGCAGGCCGGCGAAGCCGCCGCGTCCCCTGGCCCCGAGGACCATAAGCTGGGCGGTCTTGCTCGTTTCGATCAATACCTTGCGGGTTTCACCGCTCAGGACTTCGTATCTGACCGTGACGTCTGGATACCTGTCTGCGCGGCCGGCGAGTGCCTGGGCCAGCAGACGCTCCGCGCTCTCGGGGCCTGTGCCGGGCGGCACGTAGTCCGGATGCCACGCGTGTACGGCAAGAATGTCGGCTCCGCGCAGTTCCGCTTCGGCGAAAGCGAATTCGATCGCCTTTTCGCCCAGGGGGGAGCCGTCGACGGCCAGCGCGATCGGCCCGGCGCCGGCCGGTTCCGCGCGGACCACCATCACTGGACACTGAGCGTGAACGGTCAGGGACGCCGCCGTGGATCCCATCAGCATGCCGATGAAGCTCTCCATCCCCCGGGGACCGACGACCACCAGGTCCGCGGCGCGCGACTCGGCCTCCAGAACCGCCACCGCGTCACCGGCTTCCACGGCCTCGGTGACCTTCACCTCGGGCGCCATACTCCGGGCATGCTGCGCAGCCTCGTTCACCAGGCGGTTGAGCGGTGAAGGGTCCAGCGGTGTGTACATGGGCCTGACCGGCCAGCTCAAGGCGTGCACCACACGCAGCTCCGCATGACGCCGTTGGGCTTCCCGGGCGGCCGCTTCCACCACGGCGGGACTCGACGACGAGCCATCCACTCCTACGACGACAAGGTTGTCCACCGTTCCTCCATTGATCGTTTCAGCTCCAAGCATCAGTGGAGCGATGCGTTGCTGCCATCTGGGGTGGCGGTCGACGTCGGTGGCGAACGTCAGCTCAGCTCCGGTCCTTGCTGGAGTCCTGCGACCTGCCGATACTGGCGGAAGCTGGGCGGCGCGGTGCCGGTGACCCCGGCACGGCCGGTGCGTCGCCGCGCGGCGGATCACAGCCGGCTGGATGCCGTGCGCCGGCTGGTCGGGCTGATCCTCGCGGAGGATCTGCCGCTGGATGGCTCTGTTCACGAGTTTCGGTTCTGGCTCCGGAACCTGAGCCAGAACCGCTACCCGTGAACAAAGCCACTCAGGGATGGCACCTTCTGTGAACCGCAGCCGTCGGCCCCCATCACCTGAGCTGCGGGTCTGCGAGGAGGACGACTCGATCGGCCTCGACGTCGAAGCCGAGCACCGGATGGCCGTACTCGCCCTCCGGGTCCATCAGCACCGGCTTGCCCAGCCGACGCCCGATCTCCCGAAGGAAGCCGCAGAGCACATCCAGTCGGTCCTGACCCTGCAACTCCCGCAGGTCGACGTCGAAGTCGATTTCGTCGTCGGCATGGAAGCTGAATATCGCCAACACATCGTCCGTCGGCCAGACCCGCAGGTCCGGGCACTCGGCATCCGCCGGACGGGACAGCACGGCCTCCGCCCGGGGCACCGGAAGCACCGTCTCTCCCTCGGAGTACTGGCCCTTCCAGCCCTTCTCCGCGACAAGGTCGAGGACCGCCTGCCAGTCCTCCACCGAGGCATTCGGGACACGCATGTCCGGCAACGCCCCCATCAAGTCCAGGTCGAAGAAGCATTTCACGTCATCCCACAGCAGGTCGCTCACCCCGCCATGCTGCCCGGATCACCGACCCCACGCACGCACGTTTCCCTTGACCAAGGACATAGGGGCCCCCGCCGGGGCTCCGCCGTCGACACCGAAGGGTGACGGTCTCGCTGGGCGTGTGAGGGGGAGGACCGGGGGCGAGACCGGGCTGGCCCGAGGCGACGGGCACGGCGCGTTTACCGAGCGGAGCCGCCCGCCATCAGCAGGGCGTAGGCCACCACCGCCTCACTGCCGATGCCGCCGCTGGCCACCTCATGCACTGCCTTCGCCCTCAAGGATCGCCTGCCACCACTCCAGCTCCGCGAGCGTGTCTCGAACCTCGGCGTGGTCGCGGCTGCCGTAGACGCGGGCTTCGTCATCGGCGAGCTCCCGCAGCGCTTCCACCGCGCCGACTGGGTTGCCGGCCTGCCCGGTGCAGACTGCCCACTGGTATCGGGTCAGCAGGGTGTGGGGGTGGTCGGGCCCGAGGACGCGGAGACGGTCGGTGAGGACTTCGGCGAAGGCGTCTGCGGCTCCGGCGGGGTCGCCGGCTTTGCCCCGCCAGTCGGCGAGGTTGCCTCGGACGACGAGAGTCTGGGGGTGGTCGGGTCCGAGGATGCGGAGACAGTCGTCGAGGAGTTCGGCGTAGGCGTCCGCAGCCCCATTGGGGTCGCCAGCCTCACCCCGCCAGCTGGCGAGATTGTTGCGGGTGGTGAGGGTGTCGGGGTGGTCGGGTCCCAGGACGCGCAGGTGGTCGGTGAGGAGTTCGGTGTAGGCGTCTGCGGCTCCGGCGGGGTCGCCGGCTTTGCCCCGCCAGTCGGCGAGGTTGCCTCGGACGACGAGAGTCTGGGGGTGGTCGGGTTCCAGGATGCGGAGACAGTCGTCGAGGAGTTCGGCGTAGGCGTCCGCAGCCCCATTGGGGTCGCCGGCTTCGCTGCGCCAGATGGCGAGGTTGTTGCGGGTGGCAAGGGTGTCGGGGTGGTCGGGCCCGAGGACGCGGAGCCGGTCGGTGAGGAGTTCGGCGTAGGCGTCTGCGGCTCCGGCGGGGTCGCCTGCTTCGCCGCGCCAGGTGGCGAGGTTGTTGCGGGTGATGAGGGTGTCGGGGTGGTCGGGTCCGAAGACACGCAGTTGGTCGGTGAGGACTTTGACGTAGGCGTCTGAGGCTCCGGCCGGATCGCCGGCTTCGCCCCGCCACTGGGCGAGGTTGCCGTGGATGGCAAGGGTGTGGGGGTGGTCGGGTCCCAGGATGCGGAGAGAGTCGTCGAGGAGTTCGGTGTAGGCGTCTGCGGCTCCGGTCGGGTCGCCGGACTTGCCGCGCCAGTAGGCGAGGTTGCCTCTGCTGGTGAGGGTGTGGGGGTGGTCGGGTCCGAGGATGCGGAGAGAGTCGTCGAGGAGTTCGGTGTAGGCGTCTGCGGCTCCGGTCGGGTCGCCGGCTTCGCCGCGCCACTGGGCGAGGCTGCCGCGGGTGGTGAGGGAGTGAGGGTGATCTGGTCCGAGGAGATGGTGTGCGGTGGTGTGGAGGTGTTGGTAGTGGTTGCGGGCGGCGGTGGCTTGTCCGGCTTTGCCGAGGGTGGTGCCGGCGTGGAAGAGGACACGGTGGAGACCGCCGTCGTCGGGGTCCCGCGGGACGGTGTGGGTGGCCAGGGAGGTGGTGGCTGCGCGGTAGTGCCTGCTGCTGAGCATCTCCTGCTCGGGCCAGGTCTCGAGGAGCGCGTCGGCGGCGATGGCTCCGAGCTGGTCGATCTCCCCGGTGGCGAGTGTTTCCCGGAGGGTGCGCTGGAGGAGCTGGTGGGTGCGCAGGGTGTGGTCGGTGGTGATGTCGGTCAGGTGGAGCCGGTGGAGCACCCGTAGCGCCCGTTTTACGTCCCGCTCGCTTACCGGCCTGCCCAGGACTTCCATTCCGGCGTCTCGTGTCTGCTGGAGGTGTTGCTGGAGGGCGGTTGCCGCGGTGATGCCGTCGGGTGTGTTGTTGGGGTCGAGCAGCGCGAGGACGTGCAGGAGGGGCCGGGCGAGTCCCGGAGGCGCGAGGGTGTTGGCGTAGTCGATGGACAGGGTCCAGGCGGCGGTGACGGTGTGGGCCTGCCGGTCGGGCAGCCCGTCGATCCCGGGCAGCGCCTCGTCGAGTGGCACCTCGGCGAGTTCGGTGCGGTACTCGTCCAGGGTGAGGGCGTTCTCCCGGATGTAGCTGGCGGCCTGGGCCAGGGCGAGCGGAAGGTGCCCGAAGTCGTCCGCCAGCTGCCGCAGCTCGGCGTCCTTCAGGTCGATCCCGGTGCCGGCCAGGCGCTGGCGGAGGTAGTGGACGGCTTCGTCGGGAGTAAAGAGCCC
>NZ_JBHTST010000209.1:0-9159 GCF_042794995.1 Streptomyces sp. NPDC056503 | reverse complement strand
GGGCCGAGAAGCCCGCTCCCCGCGCGTCCGCGCGTGCGCTACGCTCACGCCTCGCCCAGGGTGTCATGTCCATGCCTGTCAGTGAGGAGATCCGCATGCGCGACTCCGTACACGGCTCCTACGCGGGACCGGTCCGGGCCTACGCCGCCGGGCGCTGCGTCAGCTGGGGCGGCATGATCGAGGCCGGCGTCGGCACGTACGCGTACACCAGCCCCTGGGGGCACTGCGGCTGACCGCCCCGGGCGCCCCCGCGCGCGGGACCGGCGCTACCAGGACTCCGCCACGCGCGCGTGCACCGCGAAGACCGAACCGTCCGGCGCCGTCCCGAAGATCCGCTCCCCGGCGACCAGCGGCGCCGGCACCTGCGTCGCGTACCCGAGCCGCCCGTTCTCCAGGCGCGGCCGGGTCTGCCCGACGACCGCGCCGCGCGCGGTGTCCACCGCGAACAGCCGTCCGTCCGCCGCGGAGAGGTAGAGCCGCCGGTCGGCGCCGAGGACGGGCACCGAGACGTTCGAGGCCCCCGTCTCCAGGTCCCACAGCCGGCTGCCCTTCTCCGTCGCCGTGTCGAGGGCGACCAGCCGCCCGTCCACGGAGAGCAGGTAAGCCACCGAGCCCCGTACGGCGATCCCGCCGAGCTGCATCCGCTCCTGGATCCCGATCCGGCGCTCCGAGCCCGCGTCCGGCCCGCTCCCCGGATCGTCCGGGTCGCCCGGCGCGAGCAGCACCAGCGCGTCGACCAGGTCGCCCTGGTAGCGCGAGGCCAGCACCAGCGTGCCGTCGCCGGTGCGGCCGACCGGGGTGGCGTCCCCCGTCACCACCCGGCTCCACACGAGTTCGCCGGTCGCCGGCAGGACGGCCCCGATCCTGCTGCTCCGCCCGTCCGCCGCCGTCTCGGAGACGGTGAGCAGCCCGGTCGGGGCGTCGTAGTCGCCGAGCACCGGCGCGTCGAACCCGGCCAGGCGGTGGGCCCACCGCCCGGCCCCGGTCCGCGCGTCGATCGCGCGCAGCGCGCCGCGGCCGTCGGAGAGGACCACCACCTTGCCCGCCGGGCGGAAGGTCTCGGGCACGTCCGCGCGCGCGGTCCAGCCGGGAGCCCCGTCCTCGACCGCGTACGCGCGCAGAGGGCCGGTCTTCGGCGCGGCGCCGACCAGCGGTTCCGTCCCGCCGGCCAGCGGCACCGGCGCGCCGGGCGGCTCGGACTCCACCGGCCCGGTCCGCTTCCACAGCACCTCGCCGGTCCTCGGGTCGAGCCGGGCGAGCGCCACGCCCCGGGCCGAGCAGTAGAGGGAGCCGGTCTCGTGCAGACAGGCGGGCGCGGCGGAGCCGCCGTGCTCCTGGAGCCGGGTGTGCCAGCCGTCGAAGGCGGTCGCCACCTCGGCGGGGTGGGCGGGCGCCTGCGCCGCGGGCCGGGCCGGCGGGCGCAGCGCGGCGTACACCCCGGCCCCGGCGAGGACGAGCACGACGGCGGCGGAGACCGTCAGGCGCGGGCCGAGCAGCGCCCGTCGGCGCCGCGCGGGCGGGGCGGGCGCGGCGGCCCGGGTCATGGTGTCGCCGGAGGCGTCGGCAAGGCCCTGGGGGAGGCCGTCGTCCCGCCCGTCCGGTGCGAAGGGTCCGGCGGGCAGCGCGGGCCGCCGCCGCTGGGACGGTATGAAGGCCTCGGCCTCGTACGAGGGCGGGAGCAGGGCCGCCATGATCTCGGCCGGCGTGGGCCGGTCGGCCGGCTCCTTCGCCAGACAGCGCGCGACCAGCGGGGCGAGCTCGCCGGGCACCCCGGTGAGGTCCGGCTCGTCGTGGACCACCTGGTAGGCCACGATGTACGGGCTGTCCGAGTCGAAGGGGCCGTGTCCGGTCGCCGCGTGCACCAGGACCGAGCCGAGCGCGAAGACGTCGGCGGACGGCCCGACCTCGCGCGGCCGCTGGAACTGCTCGGGCGCCATGAACGGCGGCGAGCCGATCAGCTTCCCGGTCTCCGTGTGCAGGTCGCTGTCGACCGGCCGGGAGATCCCGAAGTCGATGACCTTGGGCCCGCCGTCGGTGAGGAGCACGTTGCTCGGCTTGAGGTCGCGGTGCACCACCCCGGCGCGGTGGATGTCGCGCAGCGCCTCGGCGAGTCCGGCGGTCAGCCGGCGCAGCTCGGCGGGGGAGAGGGGACCGCGCTGGCGGACCTGGTCGGCGAGGGTGGGGCCGGGGACGTAGAGGGTGGCCATCCAGGGGCGCTCGGCGGCCGGGTCGGCGTCCACGACCGGTGCGGTGAAGGCGCCGCTGACCCGGCGGGCGGCGGCCACCTCCTGCCGGAACCGGGCCCGGAAGTCGGGATCCTCCGCATAGCGCGCGTGCACCACCTTCACGGCGAGCCGCAGCCCCGAGGGCGAGGAGGCCAGGTGGACGACGCCCATGCCGCCCGCGCCGAGCACCGCCTGCAGCCGGTACTCCCCGGCGTACTCGGGACCCTCGGCGTCCCGGTCGGCGTCGGTACTGCTCAACGGCGGCATCTCCCACCCCCGTGTGGTTCCGCTCCGTCCGCGCGCACGTGCGCGACGCGACGGAGCCTAGTCGATGGCCCCCGCGATGTCGGTGGGGCTTGCTAGCCTGCGCGCGTCGCACAGAGTGAAGCCAGGGGGAGAACAACATGGCGGTGAAGTACTACCCGGTCGCGCCGGGCTACCGGCTCAACGTCCGCTCCGGTCCGAGCACGCAGTACCCGGTGGTCCGGGTGCTCTCCGAGGGCACGACCGTACCGATCCACTGCCAGAAGCCCGGCGAGTGGGTCTCGGGGCCGTACGGCACCACCCGTCTCTGGGACAGCATCGCCGCGGGGCAGTACGTCTCCGACGCGTACGTGAGGACCGGCAGCGACGACTACGTCGCGCCGCGCTGCGCCTGAGGACCTTCGCCCCGGCCCCCGGGGCGCCGTACCGGGGATAATCGACCTCGTGAGCGAGGACAAGCAGCACCCCGGAACCGGCACGAGCGGACCCCAGCCCGAGGAGATCCGTTTCTTCGGGACGACCTGGGTCGATCACGGAGCCCACTACGGACTGCGGCGCGCCGGCCTCGCGGTCGGCGCGCTCGCCGCGGCCGTCGCGGGCGCCTTCGTCCTGCGCTTCGCCTACGAGGGGCTCGAACTCGCGGCGGTGGGCGGCCTCGTGAACACCCTGGTGATCCTGATGTTCGCGATCTGCTCGGCCATCGCCTTCAGCAAGACCTGGGAGGGCTTCGGCCGCCGGCCCGCCGACCAGGCCCGCGAGGACTCCCTCCGGAGCCTCAAGGCGATCGGCTTCATCGGCGTGCTCCTCGCCTACGCCCTGCGCTGTCTCGTGGAGGCCCCCGGCGAGAAGCTCCGCCGCGCCGAGTACGAGACGGCCCGCGCCCGCCACGAGAAGCGCCGCGGCACCCGCACCGGCAACCCGGCCGCGCGCAAGAAGCCCAAGCGTCCGTAGCGCCCGCCCGGGCGGGCGCGTGGATCCGGCCCCCGCGGTCCTTGACGCGGGGGCTTCTCCGTCCCCACTATTCATCACATGATGAATTATGACCACGGGGAGCCCGCCGACCCCGAACCCCCCGACCCGGACCCCGCCACCGCTCCCGCCGTCACCGCCCGCGGCCTCGCCGTCGTACGCGGCGACCGCACCGTCCTGCGCGGCCTCGACCTCACCGTCCCGGCCGGCCGCGTCACCGGCCTCCTGGGCCCCTCCGGCTGCGGCAAGACCACCCTCATGCGCACCATCGTCGGCACCCAGGCCAAGGTCACCGGCACCCTCACCGTCCTCGGCAGCCCCGCCGGCCACCCGGACCTCCGCCCCCGCATCGGCTACGTCACCCAGGCCCCCTCCGTCTACGACGACCTCACCGTCCGGCAGAACCTCGACTACTTCGCCTCCGTCCTCCTCCCCGGCCGCGCCCACCGCCCCGCCCGCGCCACCGCCGTCGAGGCCGCCCTCACCGACGTCGACCTCGCCGACCACGCCGACGCCCTCGCCGGACGCCTCTCCGGCGGCCAGCGCAGCCGCGTCTCCCTCGCCGTCGCCCTCCTCGGCAGCCCCGACCTGCTCGTCCTCGACGAACCCACCGTCGGCCTCGACCCCGTCCTCCGCCGCGACCTCTGGGACCTCTTCCACCGGCTCGCCGCCGACCGCGGCACCACCCTCCTCGTCTCCTCCCACGTCATGGACGAGGCCGAGCGCTGCCACCGGCTCCTGCTCATGCGCGAGGGCGGGATCCTCGCCGAAGGCAGCCCCGACGCCCTCCGCCGGCAGAGCGGCACCGACACCGTCGAAGCGGCCTTCCTCCACCTGGTCGACACCGCCACCCGCGCCGCCCACGAGGAGCCCCGCCCGTGACGACCGCACGCACCCTCGCCACCGCCGCCCGCGTCCTGCGCCAGCTCCGCCACGACCCGCGCTCGATCGCCCTGATGCTCCTCGTCCCCTGCCTGATGCTCTTCCTGCTCCGCTACGTCTTCGACGGAAGCCCGGGAACCTTCGACAGCGTCGGCGCCTCGCTGCTCGGCATCTTCCCCCTCATCACCATGTTCCTGGTGACCTCCATCGCCACCCTGCGCGAACGCACCTCCGGCACCCTCGAACGCCTCCTCGCCATGCCCCTCGGCAAGGCCGACCTCATCGCCGGCTACGCCCTCGCCTTCGGCCTCGTCGCCGTCGTCCAGTCCGTCCTCGCCACCGGCCTCGCCGTCTGGTTCCTCGGCCTCGACGTCGTCGGCTCCCCCTGGCTCCTCCTGCTGGTCGCCCTCCTCGACGCCCTCCTCGGCACCGCCCTCGGCCTCTTCGTCTCCGCCTTCGCCGCCTCCGAGTTCCAGGCCGTCCAGTTCATGCCGGCCGTGATCTTCCCCCAGCTCCTCCTCTGCGGCCTCTTCACCCCGCGCGACAAGATGGCCCCCGCCCTCGAAGCGATCTCCGACGTCCTGCCCATGTCGTACGCCGTCGACGGCATGAACGAGGTCCTCCACCACCCCGACGTCACCGGCGCCTTCGTCCGCGACGTCCTCGTCGTCGCCGGCTGCGCCGTCCTCGTCCTCGCCCTCGGCGCGGCCACCCTCCGCCGCCGCACCCCGTGACCGACCCTCGGACACCCCGCGCACCGGCCGCCCCGCCGGTGCGAGGATGACGACACGTACCCCCCTCCGGCGAGGTGAACAGAGCCATGACCCAGACCGTCGCAGTCCTCGGCACCGGCAAGATCGGTGAAGCCCTCCTCAGCGGCATGATCCGAGCCGGCTGGCGCCCCGCGCACCTCCTCGTCACCACCCGCCGCGCCGAGCGCGCCGAAGAGCTCCGCGACCGCTACGGCGTCGAGACCGTCACCAACGCCGAGGCCGCCAAGCGCGCCGACACCCTCATCCTGGCCGTCAAGCCCCAGGACATGGGGCGCCTCCTCGACGAACTCGGCCCCCACGTGGCCGCCGACCGTCTCGTCATCAGCGCCGCCGCCGGCATCCCCACCTCCTTCATCGAGGAGCGACTCAGCCCCGGCACCCCCGTCGTCCGTGTCATGCCCAACACCCCCGTCCTCGTCGACGAGGGCATGTCCGTGATCTCCGGCGGCAGCCACGCGACCCCGGAACACCTCGTCCACACCGAGGAGATCTTCGGCGGCGTCGGCAAGACCCTCCGCGTTCCCGAGTCCCAGCAGGACGCCGCCACCGCCCTCTCCGGATCCGGCCCGGCGTACTTCTACTACCTCGTCGAGGCCATGACCGACGCCGGCATCCTCCTCGGCCTGCCCCGCGCCCAGGCCCACGACCTCATCGTCCAGGCCGCCATCGGCGCCGCCGTGATGCTCCGCGACAGCGGCGAGCACCCCGTGAAGCTCCGCGAGGCCGTCACCTCCCCCGCCGGCACCACGATCAGCGCCATCCGCGAGCTGGAGAACCACGGCGTCCGCGCCGCCCTCATCGCCGCCCTGGAGGCCGCCCGCGACCGCAGCCGCCAGCTCGCCTCCGGTAACGGCTGACCTCCTACCGGGCCGTGCCCCCCAGCACGTCCTCCGTGGTCACGACCCGGGCGAACCGCCCGCCGTGCAGCGACACCGCCGTCGCCCGGGTCAGCTCCTCCGCCGTCCGCGACCAGCCGAACGGCCCGGCCAGGTCGAAGGTGTGCATCGCGTCCAGCGGGAACAGCACGTCGTACCCGAGGTTTCCGCCCATCCGGGCCGTCGTCTCGTTGCACATGTTCGTCTGGATCCCGACGATCACGACCTGCCCGCGGCTTCCGTCGGCGGCTCCGCCGCGGGCCGTCCCCCTCAGCCACGCGTCGAGATCCGGCTCCCCGTAGAAGGCGGAGTTCACCGTCTTCGTCACCAGCAGCTCAGGCCCGGCGCCCTTGCCCCGCCGCTCCTCGACGAAGTCCTGGAACCCGTTGCCCTCCGTACCCGGCCGCAGTGGCGAACCCTGCTGCACCGAGTCGTGCCGCACGAACACCACCGGCCGGCCCGTCTCCTGCCACCGGTCGATCAGGGCGGCCATGTTCTCCTCCGCCCCCGGGTTGTCCCGACGACCCCAGGACGGGTCCTCGAAGCCCTTCTGCACGTCGACGACGATCAGTGCCGCGTTCTTCTCGATCTCCATGGCCACGATCCTCCCGGGGCCGCGCCCTCCGCCCCAGAGGTCCGGAAGTCGGCGATCGATGGTTTACTGCCACCCCATGGCAGCCCCCCAGCGCATCGCCCTCCTCTCCTTCCCCGGCATCCGCGCCTTCGACGTCTCCGTCGTCACCGAGGTCTGGGGCACCGACCGCACCGGCCACGGCGTCCCCGCCTTCGACCTCCGCCGCACCGCCGCCGACCCGGCCGCCCCGATCCCCCTCCGCGGCGGCCTGAGCCTCACCCCCGACCGCCCCCTCGACTGGCTCGACGGGCTCGCTCCCACCGACCTCGTCCTCGTCCCCGGCATCGAGGACCCCGACGCCGACTTCCCGGCCCCCGCCCTCGACGCCCTCCGCCGCGCCCACGCCGCGGGCGTCCCCGTCGCCTCCCTCTGCGCGGGTGCCTTCGTCCTCGCCCGCGCCGGCCTCCTCGACGGCCGCCGCGCGGTCACCCACTGGCGCCTCGCCGAGACCCTCGCCACCCGCCACCCGGAGGTCCGCGTCGAACCCGAGGCGCTCTACATCGAGGACACCGGCATCTGGACCTCGGCCGGCACCGCCGCCGGCATCGACCTCTGTCTCCACCTCGTCCGTACGGCCCACGGCGCCGAGGTCGCCGCCACCGTCGCCCGCTCGATGGTCACCGCCCCCTTCCGCACCGGCACCCAGGCCCAGTTCATCGAGCGCCCCACGCCCAGGACCGACCGCGACGCGGACGCCCTCGCCGCCGTCCGCGCCCACGCGCTCGCCCACCTCGACCAGCCCCACACCATCGCGAGCCTCGCGGCCCACGCCGGCATGTCCCCCCGCTCCTTCGCCCGCCACTTCCAGGCCACCACCGGCACCACCCCCCTCCACTGGCTCATCACCCAGCGCGTCGCCGCCGCCCAGAGACTCCTCGAACTCACCGACCACCCCCTCCCCGAAGTGGCCCGCCGCGCGGGCTTCGGCAGCGAGGTCACGATGCGCCAGCACTTCGCCTCGCACCTCGCCACCAGCCCGCGCGACTACCGCGGCGCCTTCCGTCACACGGCGGGCAGCAGCCCGATCGCCCGGTAGGCCCGGTCGACCAGCGGCCGCGCCATCCCCCGGGCCCGCTCGGCACCCTCCCGCAGCACCCCGTCCACGTACCCCGGATCCGCCGCGAGCTCGGCATGCCGCTCCCGCACCGGCCGCAGCAGTTCGACGACCGCGTCCGCCGTGTCCTTCTTCAACGCTCCGTACGACTCGTATACACCGGCCAGCTCCTCCGGGTTCCCGCCCGTCGCCGCCGCCAACAGATCGAGCAGATTCGCGATGCCCGGCTTGGCGTCCCGGTCGTGGACGACCTCCCGCCCGCTGTCGGTCACCGCCCGCATGACCTTCCGCCGCACGGTGTCCGCGTCGTCGAGCAGATAGACGATCCCGGCCCCGTCCTCGTGCGACTTCCCCATCTTCGAGGTGGGGTCCTGGAGATCCATGACCCGCGCCGCCACCGCCGGCCGCGTCGCCCTCGGCACGGTGAACGTGTGCCCGTACCGCTGGTTGAACCGCACCGCCAGATCCCGGGTCAGCTCCACGTGCTGCGTCTGGTCCTCACCCACCGGCACCTCGTCGGTGCCGTAGGCCAGGATGTCCGCCGCCATCAGCACGGGATAGGTGAGCAGCGAGAGCCGCACGCTCTGCCCGGCCTCCCGCGCCCGCACGCTCTTCTCCTTGTACTGGATCATCCGCCGCAGCTCGCCGTCGGTGGCCGTGCACTCCAGGAGGTACGACAGCCGGGCGTGCTCGTCCACATGGCTCTGCACGAACAGCGTGCAGAGTTCCGGATCGAGCCCCGAGGCCAGCAGCAGCGTCGCCGCCTGCCGGCTCAGCCGGCGCACCCGGCCGGGATCGTGCTCCACGGTCAGCGCGTGCAGGTCCACCACGCTGAACAGCGCCTCGCCCTGGTGCTGGTCCACCTCGACCCACCGGCGTACGGCCCCGAGGTAGTTGCTCAGCGTCAGATGCCCGGTCGGCTTGACCCCGCTGAAGATCCTCGTCATCGCGTTCCGCTCCTTCTCCGTCCTGCGCCGGCCCGACGGCCCGGCTCCCGGAGGGGGATACGCGAACGGCCGCCGAGTCGGCGGCCGTGTGCATGCGTGAGTACGGGCCGCCGTCAGGCGGCCCACCACTGGGTGGTGTGCGCATGCGTAGTCATGCGGAGAGAGTACGCCCCAGGACCGGGGTTGACACGGGATTATGTGGTCCGTAGTGTTCTCCGAGTTGTCCAGCGTGAGCACCGACTCCGGTCGGCCCCGGACAGCGATTCCGCAAGAACCACCGAGCCTGACGGCCGCGATTCGTCGTGCCGTTCTGCTTTCCGTGCGCTTTTGCGAAATGAGGAATCCGCGTTCGAAGTTCGGACGCAGACCCCGATTAGCGTCGGGGCCGAGGAATCCGCTAATGTCTCACTCGTCGGAACGGCCCAACAGCCGCGAAGACAACCCCCTGACTGGGAATCAGACGCCGAAAGGATCTGATAGAGTCGGAAACGCCGGAAGGGCCCGGAGCGAAAGCGAAAGGGACCGGAAAGCACCGA
>NZ_JBHTST010000208.1:0-9209 GCF_042794995.1 Streptomyces sp. NPDC056503 | reverse complement strand
GGGGCGGAGGCCTCGGCCCGCCCCGCCGCCGTACTCCGGAGGGGGCAGGGGGCGGGCCGTCAGCCGAGGTGGTCGGCGACCAGGTCGGCGAAGGCCTCCGGGGTGAGGACCTCGACCCCGAGCTTCTCGGCGGCGACCGCCTTCGAGCTGGGCTTGCCCGTGGGGGAGGGGGCGGAGACGAGGTAGCTGGTCCTGGCGTTGACACCGCTGCCCGCACGGCCTCCGGCGCGCTCGATGAGCTCGTTCATCTGCGAGCGGCCGAAGCCGTCGAGACGGCCGGTCATCTTGCCGGTGACCACGACGGTCTTGCCGGTGAGCGGGCCCTCGGCGGGCTCGGAGCCCTCCGCGCCCGCCGCACCGGCCTCACCGTCCGCACCGGTCTCACCGGCGGGCCGGCCGGGCCGCCGGGGCTCCGTCATGTTCACCCCCGCCGCGATCAGCTTGTCCACGACGGGGGCGAGGGCGGCCAGCTCGGCGACGACCACCGGGGCCTTCTCCGGGCCGATGCCCTCGACGGCCAGGAGGTCCTCGGCGCTCGCGGCGCGGATCGCCTCCATGGTGCCGAAGTGGTCCGCGAGCCGCCGCGACATGCGGCGGCCGGTGCCCCGGATGCCGAGGGCGCAGAAGACCCGGCTCAGCGGGCGGCTGCGGGCCAGTTCGAACTGCTCGGCGAGCTTCGCGCCGCGCCGGGCGCTGCCGGAGGCGGCCGTCAGCTGCTCCTCGGTGAGGGCGAACAGGTCGGCCACGTCGGTGACCAGGCCGGCGTCGATCAGCGCCTTGACGTAGGTCCTGCCGAGGCCGTCGATGTCGAGGACGTCGCGGCCGGCGGCGTACTCGACGAGCGGGGCGAGCGCGCAGCCGGCGCCCTTGGCGCAGCGCCAGCGCTCCTGGCTCTTGTCGATGTCGCCCCCGCAGTTCGGGCAGGCGGCGGGCAGCGGCACCGGCACGGCGTCCTCGGGGCGCAGTTCGACCACGGGCGCCTGTACGCGGGGGATGATGTCGCCGGCCTTGTAGACGGTCACCGTGTCGCCGAGGTGGAGGCCGCGGCGAGCGATGTCCGCCGGGTTGTGGAGGGTGGCGCGGGAGACCGTGGAGCCGTCGATCTCGACCGGGTCGAGCACGGCGGTCGGCGCGAGCACGCCCGTGCGGCCCACCTCCCACACGACGTCCCGCAGCACCGTCTGCCGCTCGACCGCCGACAGCTTGTACGCGATGGCCCAGTACGGGAAGCGGCTTCCGAGGCCCGCCTCGGCCTGCTCGGCCGCGCTGTTCGCCTTCACGACGACGCCGTCGATGCCGAAGGGCAGCCCGGCGCGCAGCGCGGCGATCGCGTCCACCTGGGTCTGCGCCTCGGCGATGGTGGTCACCACGCGCAGGCCCGCGGGCGTGTCGGCCGTCGTCCGGATTCCGGCCGCGGCGACCGCGGCGAGGACCTCGGCGTGTGTCGCCCCGGCGGGCAGAAACGATCCTCCGTCCAGGTCCACGGCGCCGTACGCCCAGAACGTCATCTCCAGCCGGTACGGCCGGTCCTTGGCCCGCAGCGTCCCCGCCACCGCGTTCCGCGGGTTCGCGAACGGCGCGCCGCCGTGCGCCGCGCGCACCTCCTGCGCCGTCTCGAACTGCTCCTGCGTGAAGAGCACCTCGCCCCGCACCTCGAAGGTCACCGGCTCCGCCAGCCGCTCGGGCAGCCCGACGACCGAGCCCACGACATGGCTGACGTCCTCGCCGTGCGTGCCGTCGCCGCGCGTGACGACCCGTTCGAGCCGCCCGTCCCGGTACCGCGCGGCGATCGCCGCGCCGTCCAGCTTCGGCTCGACGGTGAACCCGCCCTCGACCGGGCGGCCGAGCCGCCGCTGGAGCGAGGCGTCCCACGCGAGCAGCTGCTCGGGCCCGAAGACGTTGTCCAGGCTCAGCAGCCGGGTGGTGTGCGCGACGTCGCCCTCCGGCGCGGCGCCGTCCGCGACGAGACCCGTCGGCGACCCGGGCGCCTCGCCCGGGTGCGCCGCCTCCCACGCCAGCACCGCCAGGCGCAGCGCGTCGTACGAGGCGTCGTCCAGCGGGCTGTTCTCCCCCGCGTAGTAGGCGCCGGACGCGGCACGCAGCCGGTCGAGCGCCTCCTCGTAGGCGGCGGAGTTGGACAGGACGAAGGGCGCCTCAACGGCGGGAATCGCGGTCATGACCCCATCTTGTCGCGAGGGTCTGACAACGCCGCTCCGACGGCCGGCCGGCACCGGGCCGTGCCCCTCAGGAGGCGAACGTCGGCGCCAGCGCGGCCGTCAGGCGGCCGGTCAGCTCCTCGCGGAGGGACGGGCCGGACGCCTCGCCCGAGCCCCGGTGGTCGTCGGGGAAGGCCGACCAGTCGACCTCGCGGGCGGCCCGCTCGAACACGTCGAGGGTGAGCGGCCGGTCGGGCTCGCCGGGCCACTCGCCGGCCTCCTTCAGGACGGTCTCCAGCAGCGGGAGCGGCAGGGCGCAGCCCTCGGCGAGGAGGACGGCGTCGTACAGGTCCTTGGCCTGCGGATACATGTCGCAGCTCAGCCAGAGGAGTTTCCACGCCAGGGAGAGCTCCCGGTCCGCCGCCCGCACGCGCACCCCGGCGACCTCGGCCGGCCGCGGCGGGGTCGGGAGGCGTTCGTGGAAGACGAAGTCGAGCTGTACCTGCCCGCCGGGGAGGCCCGGGGCGGTCCAGGGGAGCACGAGGCGGTGGCCGGGAACCCGTTCGTACGTCCAGATGTACTCGGACACGGCCCCGGCGTCGTCGATCACCAGGTCCAGGTCGAGCGCCCGGGCGAGCCGGTCGGCGGACCGGGCGACGCCGTCGAGCATGGCCCGGGTGCGCGGCTCCTCGATCCGCCAGGTCTCGGGGACGACGACGAAGTCGATGTCCTTCGGCGGCCGGGCGGCCTCTCCGAACCACGCGGACATCAGCATGCTGCCGCGCAGCACGAGCGAGTCCGCCCACGCCGAGCCGGCGACCGCCGCCAGCACGAGGTCGAGCGCGGAGCGGCGGGCCGCCTGCCAGCGGGCGCGCAGCAGGGGGTCCTCGATGATGTCGTCCGTCGGCCGGAACGCCTCCCGGAAGTGCTTCAGGGCCGGGTCGAAGGCCCGGTGCCGGACGGCGGCCGCCCCGACGCCGGCGGTCAGCGTGCTCGGGCGCCCGCTGTCGCGCCGCCGGGACTCGGCGGCCGGTTCACCGGACGTACCGGGACCGTCCGGGATCGGATCCGTCCACGTCGTGCCGTTCATGTCGTCTCCTCCGGGGTGTCACGGACGTCCTCGACGTCGGGTTCCAGCCAGCCCGCGTCCACCGCGAGGTCGCTGTCGTGGAGCACCAGCTCGCGCTCCTCGCCCACCACTTCGCAGCCGGCGGCGAGCAGGTCGGCGAGGAGCGCGTCGCAGGCGAGGAGCGCCTCCGCCGCCGGCCCGGGGTGCCGTCGGGTCACGAAGCGCTCGTGGCGGCCCTCCGGACCCGGAAGGGCCCGCCGGGCGTTCCAGGAGACATGGGCACCGTGGGGTGCGACGAGGGCTTCGAGCGCGGCACGGTCGTACGGCGACGGCAGCGCCAGCTTGAGGTGGTGCTCGTGGTAGCCGCCGCCCGGGCCCGTCGGTTCCGTACTCCACGGGACCGTCTCCACCTTGACCCGCACCGGCTCGAAGCCGGCCGCCCGCAGCGCGGCCACGAGCGCCGGGTGCCCCGTCCGGTCGGGGAGCGTCAGCATCGGCTGGACGGGCGTCCGGCCGCGGGCCAGCACGATGGTGGTGAGCTTGAGGCCCTGACGGGTCGCCCACGCCTCCAGGCGGGCGAGCTCGGACCCGGTCGCGCAGCGGAGCGTCACGTGCGTCTCGTAGAGCCCCTGGGCGTCATGGGAACCGTCGCCTCCGGCGGCCTTGTCCTTCGGGTGCACGTTCGCGCCTTTCTCCTGGCCGGGTGAGTGTGCCAGACGGGCCGCCGTCGCCTCATCCCGATATCCGGACCGTACGATCCCCGGATGCGCCCCCTGTCGAACCAGCGGTCCAGCCCGTGCCCGAATCCGCCGCGGTCCGCCCCGGTGAGCCCCGAGGCGGCACGTGCCCTGGCCGCCCCCGGAGGGCCGCCGCCGGGGTGGCGGACGTGGCCCGCCGAGGTGCTCGTGCCGTCCGTGCGGGTGGCGCTGCTGCGGGCGGAGCTCGTACGGGAGCCGGCGGCGCTGCGGCACGAGGAGCGCGGGGAGGAGCTGTACCAGGCGGTCCGGGGTGTGCACGCGCGCGGGGAGGCGGCCGAGGCCGTGCCGGGTGCCCACGCGGGCGCGCCCGCGCGCGTGGCGGAGCTCGTCGGCGAACTGGCGGCCGCCGGGAACGCGGTGCTGGAGGCGGAGGCGCTGCGGCTGGCCCGGGAGGGGCTGCGTGCCGGAGGGCTCGGGCCCGCCTTCGTACGCGAGGTGCTCACCGGGCTGCTGGACTCGCCGTCCGACGCCGTGGTCGACGGCGCGCTCACCGGACTGGCCGAGCCCTGGGCCGCGTTCGAGCCGCTGCCGGCCGCGCGGCTCGCCGGGCTCCTCGTGCCCGCGACCGCCGCGGCGGCGCTCGCCACCGCCGCCGCCCATGGACACGGGGACCTGCTGTGGCGGGCCGCCGAGGACCCGGACCGGGCGCCCGGGACACGGCGGCGCGCTCTGGCCCTCTACGGCGGGACGGCGCGGCGCGAGGACGTGCCCGCCATCCTGGGGCTCGCCGGAGAGGACCCGCTGCTGCTCGCCGGCCCCGCGGTGGACTGCCTGCGCGCGATGCACCGGCGCGGCCACTTCGTCACCGACCCGGACGTCCCGGCCGTGCTGGCCCTCGCGCTCGCCGACCACACCGTCCCGGCCGAGGGCGTGGCGACGGTGCTCTTCACCGCGCGCCGCGCACTCCTGCGCCTGCTCGTCGACGCGGCCCCGGACGACCCGGGGTGGCCGCGTCGGCTCGACCTCCTCGTCGCGCTGGACGGCCAGGGCGTCGCGGGCCTGCCGGTCGCGGCGGAGATCGCCCGCCTGCTGCCGTCCGCGTCCGCCCCGGGGCCGTTCCTGCGGGCCCTGCGCACCCTGCGGGACCCCGGCACCGAGAGCGCCGTCCTCGGCGTCCTCCCGCACGCGCCGGCCGACGCGCTCGACGCGCTGGAGGCCGTGGGCGGCGACCGTACGGTACGCGTGCTGGGCTCGGCCCTCGGCCTCGACGCGGTGACGCCGAACGACGCCGCACCCGAACCCCCGGGTGTCGAACCGGCGTTGCGCGCCTTCCGGTCGCGCGTCCTGGAACTGCTCTGGCTGCTGAACTCCGACCCGGAGGTCCGGCGGCAGCTGCTGGAACGGGCCGACGCGGCCGAGCTGCCCGCCCGGATGGCCGCCGACCTCGGCGGACCCGACGAGACCGAACTCGCGCTCCTCGCCTCCCA
The DNA here is from genome assembly GCF_042794995.1 of Streptomyces sp. NPDC056503. Classification (NCBI taxonomy): domain Bacteria; kingdom Bacillati; phylum Actinomycetota; class Actinomycetes; order Kitasatosporales; family Streptomycetaceae; genus Streptomyces; species Streptomyces sp. NPDC056503. The sequence continues at coordinate 3,799 of NZ_JBHTST010000208.1, read as the reverse complement.
CGTGGACCCCGAGCGGCCCGTCGCCGCCTTCCTCCGGCTCGCCGAGCACGCCGGACCCGGCCTCCTGCCCGTCCTCGCCGACCTGCTGCTCCGGATCGCCGGGGAGGCGGCCGCCGGGTGGGAACCCGGCGGTGCGGGGCCCGTGCCCGAGGCGGAACCGGTGGTGCCGGAGGAGGTCGTGGACGCGCTGAGCTCCCTGGGGCGCCGGCTGGGGGAGCGCGGCCGGATCCGGCCGGTGTGCCTGCTGGACGTGCTCCCGGACGACGCGGGCCCGGCGCTCGTCACGGACGTCGTCCTCGGACTCCTGGACCGACCCGGGCTCTCGCCGGGCGAACAGACCGTCCTGCTGAGGGTGTTGCTCGACCTCCGACGGATGCCGCACCGGACGGTCCGGCCCCGGGTGCACCACCTCCTGCGCCACCCCGACCGGCATGTGCGCAAGCACGCCGTCGCCCTCCTCGCCCGCGACACCACGGGCGACGGCGTCGCGGCCGTGTCGGCGACGCTGCTCGCGCTCACGGGTCCCGACCGCGACCCGCAGACCGTACGCCAGACCCTGGGCGCGCTCGGCGACGCCGGGGCCCGCTGGGCGTCCGACGCGATCGCCGGCTGCCTCGACCACCCCGTCATGAACGTCCGCAAGACGGCCGCCCGCGCCCTCGCCACCGCCGGTACGCCACGGGCCGTCCCCCGCCTCCTCGACCGCCTGGCCCACGACGACAACCCCGGCCTGCGCACCCTCCTCCTCGACGCCCTGCGCGCCCTCCTCGGCGACACCCTCCCCGCCACGGTCGCCGCCGCCGCCGACCGCGCCGACGGCCCGCGTGCCCGGGACCGCCTCCTCGCCGCGCTCGCCCCCGGACCGGGCCCGGACCCGGACGAGACCGACCTGCGGCACCTCGCGGAGGAGGGCTGGGACCCGGCCGCCGCCCTGCGCCTCGCCGCGCGGCGCGCCCCCGGGGCCGGACGGCCCGCCGCGCGGCTCGGCGCATGTCGCCCGTACCTCTCCGACTGGCTGGAACTCGCCGCGACGTCGGACGAGGCGCGCCGGGCCGTCCTGGGCGTGCTGCCGGCGGAGGTCTGCCCGGCTCCGTGGACGGTCCACGAGCGCGGGGTGATCGCCCGTCACGTCACGGTCCTCCTCGACGGCCTCGCGGAAGCGGAGAAGGAGACGAGGGACGGACTCCTGGCCCTCCTGGAGTCCGTCGCGGACCGCGCCCCCGTCGGTGCCCGAGTCGTGGCCGTCGTACGGGCGTCGCCCCCGCGCCGCCCCGGCCGGCGCTCGACGCTGCCGCTGCTCCGGCTCGCCGGCGCGGTCCTCGTCCGCGCCGACCTCGACCGCGAACTCGCCGCCGCCGCGCCGGGTCCCGATTCCGCGGGCGCCGGAGCACGGGTGCTGCGGGAGGCGTTCGGGGCCGGCGCCGGCGGGACCGCGCGGCCGACCTGGTCCGCCGAACTCGCCGTCGCCGCCAGGAGCGCGCGCACGCTGACCGCCTACCGGCAGCAGGGCGATCCGGCCGGATCGCGCGAGCTGCTGGCCGCCCTGGCCGAGTCGTGGGGCGGGGCGGCGGCGGACGTACGGGTCGCGCTCGTGGACTGGATGACGGACCTCCAGCCGCTCGACGCCCCGCCGTGGACCCTCGCGGAGGACGCCGGCGCCATGGCCGCCGCGCCTCGGGCCGCCCACCCCGCCGACCTGGACCAGCCCCGATCCGCCGCGCAGCGCGAACGACTGCTCGCCCTCCTGGACTCCGACGACCCGCGGCGGCGGAACACGGCCGCGCACACCCTCCTCGCCTGGCCCGAACCGGAGGCGCGTGCGGCGGTCCTCGCCGCGTACCTGCGCGGCCGGACCGACGAGCCCTCCGCCCACGACCTCCGCCCGGCCGTCGACCCGGGTACCGCCGTCGACCCGGGTACCGCCCTCGACCCGGGTACCGCCCTCGACCCCCGCACCGCCCTCGTCCGCGCGCTGCCGGAGGCGGCCCCCGAGTCCCTGCGCGACCCGGACGTCCGGCCCGAGCGGCTCGCCCGGCTCGCCGCCAGGAGCGACGTACGGCGGCTCATGCCCCTGCTGCCCGTCCTCCTGGACCTGTGGCGGCACGGGCCGGAGGACGCGCGGGCCGACGCGTTCACCGCGCTGCGCCGACTGCCGGCCGATGCCCTGGCGGCCCGCCTGGAGAGCCGGCTCGCCGAGGGGGAGGCGGGGCTGCTGGAACTGTTCTCCGGCAGCCCCCTGCGGCACACCCCCCTCCTCGCCCGGCTGGCCGAACGCCACCCCGAGGCCCGCCTCGCCCTCGTCGAGGGCCCGCCGTACGGCCCGGAAGCCGCCGAACGCCAGGCGGCCGCGCTCCGCGCACTCCGGGCCCGCGCCCCCGCTCCCGTACCGGACGGGTCCTCTCCCGCGTACGAGGAGCTGGTCGCTCTGCTGCGGTCGCCGGAGCCCCGGCGGATCCGGCGCGCGCTGACCGGCCTGACGGAGTACTCCGGGGAAGGGGAAGCGGCAGACCTGGAAGGGGAGTTGCGCGAGCTTCTCACCCACCGTGAGACCGGCGTGCGTCTGCACGCGCACCGGGCCTCGCGTGCGCTGCTCGACCGGGAGGCGCATCTGCGTCTGACCGAGGTGCTGCTCGGCGACGCGCGGCCCGACGTGGTGCGCACCGCGGTCCGGGTCCTGTCGCGGGCGGGCTGGCGGCCGGCGGTCCCGGCGTTCGTCGCGCTGCTCGACCACGGCCGGGAGACCGTGCGCAGGGCGGCGGAGACGGCCGTCCTGGACGCCGGTCCGGAGGCCGTCCCCGCCCTCCGCCGCGCCGCCGCCCGTGCGCGTCCCGACCGCAGGGGCGCCTACGAGACGCTGCTGGCCCGGATCCTGGGCGAGGGACGGCCGTCGGGCCGGCGGTGAGGGCCGTACGGTTCGCGTCTCCGTGGGACGGACGCGGCGGGAGCGGCGTACGCCGGGGAACGCGGCGGGGGCGGCGTACCCGACGGGTGTCGGGTACGCCGCCCTGGCGGCCGGAGGCTCTGCGGGGTCACGCGGCGCCGCGGTCGAAGGCCGACTTCGACCAGCGGTAGCCGAGGACCGTGAGCCCCGCGCACCAGGCGATCGCGATCCAGCCGTTGTCGCCGATCTCGGTGCCGAGGAGGAGGCCGCGGAGGGTCTCGATCGCCGGGGTGAAGGGCTGGTACTCGGCGATGGGCCGGAACCAGCCCGGCATCGAGTCGATCGGGACGAACGCGCTGGAGATCAGGGGGAGTACGACCAGCGGAAGGGCGTTGTTGGAGGCGGCCTCGGCGTTGGGGGAGACCAGGCCCATGCCGACCGCGATCCACGTCAGCGCGAAGGCGATCAGGAGGGTCATGCCGAAGGCGGCAAGCCATTCGAGGGGGGTGGCGTCGGTGGCGCGGAAGCCGATGGCGACGGCGACGGCGCCGACGAGGAGTACGCTCATGACGCACTGGAGGACGCTGCCGACGACGTGTCCGACGAGGATCGAGGGCCGGTGGATGGCCATGGTCCGGAAGCGGGCGATGATGCCCTCGGTCATGTCGTTGGAGACGGAGACCGCCGTCCCCACCACCGTCCCGCCGACCGTCATCATCAGGATGCCGGGAACCACGTAGGCGATGTACGCGGAGCGGTCCGCGCCGCCGTCCATGCCGGCGCTCATCACGTCGCCGAAGACGTAGACGAAGAGCAGCAGCATCATCACCGGGGTGAGCAGCAGGTTGAGGGTGAGGGAGGGGTAGCGGCGGGCGTGCAGGAGGTTCCGGCGGAGCATCGTGGACGAGTCGCGGACGG
>NZ_JBHTST010000207.1:0-9324 GCF_042794995.1 Streptomyces sp. NPDC056503 | reverse complement strand
CCGCCGGAGACTTCCGGCGGGGGCGCCCTTCTCGTGTGACCGTGTGACCGGGTCAGCGGTTGCCGCGGCCGTTGCCGGGTCGGGTGGCGTCCCCGCCGGTCAGGTCGGGGAGCGTGATGCCCGGGAGGGGGTTGGTCGGCTGGTCGGCCGGCTTGTCGCCGCCCCGGCGCGGCTTGTCGTCCCGCTTGTCGTCCTTCTTCGGGTCCTTCGGCTTCTCGGCCCGGGGGACGGTGACGCCGACGAACGGCGGGGTCTCGTTGCCGAGCGCGCCGGTCATGGCGATCCGCCAGATCGGGCCGGGGAGGCAGCCACCGCAGACCTTGTCGTAGTACTCGCCGCCGATGGTGAGGCGGTACATGGACTTCTTCTCGCCGACGTCGTCACCGACCCAGACGGCGGTGGACAGGTTCGGGGTGTAGCCGACGAACCAGGCGTCCTTGCGGTCGTTGGTCGTACCGGTCTTGCCCGCGTTGTCGCGGTCGCTCAGTCCGGCCTTCGTACCGGTGCCGTCCTCGACCACGCCCTTCAGCATCTGGTTGATGGTGTCGGCGGTGCGGTCGGCCATGGCGCGCGTGCACTTGGTCTGCGGGACGTTGAGCTTCTCGCCGTTGGCGGTCTTGATGGAGTCGATCGCGACCGGGACGCAGTAGATGCCGCGGTTGGCGAAGGTGGCGTAGACGGAGGCCATGTCGAGCGGGGTGGACTCGACACTGCCGAGGGTCGCGGACGGGCTCTGCTTGATCGCCTTGCCCAGCTCGCGCTCGTAGCCGACCTTCTTCGCCATCGTCAGCGTCTCGCAGAGACCGGCCATCTGCTCGAGGCGGGCGAAGTAGGTGTTGATCGACTTCCCGAGGGCACTCGTCATGTCGTACATGCCCTTCTCCGACTCGAGCTCGTTGCCGACCTTCCAGTCGGCGTAGCCGGAGGGCTTGCCGTCGCAGCGGGTGTAGTCCTTCTCGGAGACGGTGATCTCCGTCGGGTCGTTGAAGTTCTGCGCCGGGCTCAGCCCCTTCTCCAGGGCCGCGGCGGCGGTGATCGGCTTGAAGGTCGAGCCGACCTGGAAGCCGTACGTCGTGCCGCCCATCTTGCTGCCGACGGCGAGGTTGAGCGTCGTCTGGTGCTGCTTCTGGTCCAGGCCGTACGGGCGGGACTGGCCCATCGACAGGATCTTGCCGGTGCCGGGCTGGACCTGCACGACCGAGGCGGCGACCGGGTCGTCCTTGTTGATCTTCGCGATCGCGGCCTCGTTCGCCGCCGCCTGCGCCTTCGGGTCGAGCGTGGTGCGGACGGTCAGGCCGCCCAGGTTCCACAGCTTCTGGCGCTCCTCGGCGGTCTTGCCGAAGACCGGGTCGTTGAGGATCGTCTTGCGGACGTAGTCGCAGAAGAAGCCGGCGCCGTCGACGGCGGTGATGCAGCCGTTCTTCGGCGTCTTCACCTTCAGCCTGATCGGCGTGGCCTTGGCCTTCTCCAGCTCGGCCTGGCTGATGTCGCCGACGTCCGCCATCCGCTGGAGGACGATGTCGCGCCGCTTGGTGGCTTCCTGGAGGTCGTTGATCGGGTCGAAGCGGCTCGGCGACTGCACCAGGCCGGCCATCATCGCGGCCTCGCCCAGGCTCAGCTTCGCCGCGGGCTTGGAGAAGTAGCGCTGCGAGGCGGCCTCGATGCCGTACGCCTGCTGCCCGAAGAACGTGATGTTGAGGTAGTTCTCCAGGATCTTCTTCTTGCCCAGCTCCTCCTCGACCTGGATCGCGTACTTCAGCTCGCGGACCTTGCGGCCGATCGTCTGCTGGGTGGCCTGCGCGACCTTCTCCGGGTCGTCACCGGCCTCCTCGACGAAGACGTTCTTCACGTACTGCTGGGTGAGCGTGGAGGCGCCCTCGGAGACCCCGCCCGACTGCGCGTTCTTGTTGATCGCGCGCAGCACGCCCTTGAGGTCGATCGCGCCGTGCTCGTAGAAGCGCGCGTCCTCGATCGCGACGATCGCCTTCTGCATGTAGGGGGAGATCTTCTCCAGCGGCACCACCTTGCGGTCCCGGGAGTAGACGGTGGCGATCAGCCCGCCATCGGAGTCCAGGATGGTGGTGCGCTGACTGAGCGGCGGGGTCTTCAGATTGGAGGGGATCTCGTCGAACCCCTCGACCGTCCCCTTCGCCGCCAGACCCAGTGCCCCGGCCGCGGGCAGGGCGATGCCCGCCAGCACCGCTCCGGAGAGCACACTGACACCGAGGAACTTGGCGGCCTGCTGGGTCCCGGTCAGACCACCGCCCGAGCGCTTCTTTGCCATGGGGGCAGCCTACGTTCTCAATCGCCGGACACACGTATATGCCTTGGCCTAAGCTGCTCCCAACTGTCACAGGAGTGCGGTCCGGCATCAACCCCCGTGCGTGACATTCGCCTGAATTCCGGCATGAGTTCCCGCGTCCCGAATACGCGGGCAAGGTGTGTCCGATTCCGGCGCGTGTGTCAGGGGGTGCCCTATAACACACGCATGTCCTTCGATCACTCCCCTGGGTGATCTGACGCACACGCATAGTCCGTTCGGGCCATTCAAGATTGGGCCCGAAGGGGGTGTTGCGCTGTCCCTGCCTTCCGTAACGTCCCAACTGGCAGCGGTGAATATGCCGCTGCCGCCGTGGGGGAGCCTCGATTCGGGAGAGGACGGCGCCGGTATGGGCTGGGTAGCTGACTGGAGTGCGCAGGCGGCCTGCCGCACTACCGATCCGGATGAACTTTTCGTGCAGGGAGCGGCACAGAACAGGGCAAAGGCGGTGTGCACCGGCTGCCCGGTACGCACCGAGTGCCTCGCCGACGCCCTGGACAACCGTGTGGAGTTCGGCGTGTGGGGCGGCATGACGGAGCGCGAGCGCCGTGCCCTGCTGCGCCGACGCCCCACGGTCACCTCGTGGCGACGGCTCCTGGAGACCGCGCGCACCGAGTACGAGCGTGGCGCGGGCCTGCTGCCCGTGGCCATGCAGGACGACGCGACGTACGAGGAGTACGCCGCGGTCGGGTAGTCCCCCCTCGTCCCGCTCGTGCGGTGAGGTCCCGTCAGGGACGGTCGCGCGGCGACGAGAGGCGTTCACCGATGGCCCGCAGCCCGGCGAGGTCGTGCACATCGCCGGGCAGGGCGGCCACCTCGGTCACCGGCACCTCCGGGTGGAGGGCCGTGAAGCGGTCCCGCGTGCGCTGCTCGCGCGCGAGCACCCGCATCCGCTCGGCGTGCAGCCGGAGCAGACCCGCGGTGAGCCGCGCGAGGTCCGGATCGGTCTCGGGGACGGTGCTGCCGTGGTCTTCGGTCGCATCGGCTGTGGGGGCAGCCTCGGGTGCGGCAGCGGGACGTGCGGGGGATTCGGCGGCGGTGGCGGAGTGCGACGGCTCGGACGACGTGGCCGGGACGCCACGCACTCCAGTCTTCCCGGGCCCCTGATCCACAATGCGGCCCTCGTCAAGATTTTCCGCGGCCGCCCGCGCCCGCTCGGCCGAGAGGCGCGCCGCGCCGCTGCCGTGGACCCGGTTGAGGACGAGACCGGCCAGCGGCATGCCCTCCGCGGCCAGCCGCTCCACGAAGTACGCCGCCTCCCGCAGCGCGTCCCGCTCCGGCGCCGCGACGACGAGGAAGGCCGTGCCCGGTGCCTGGAGCAGCCGGTACGTGGCGTCCGCCCGCGTCCGGAAGCCGCCGAACATCGTGTCCATCGCGGCGACGAAGGTCTGCACGTCCCCCAGGAACTGACCGCCGAGCAGCTTCCCCAGCGTCCCCGACATCATCGACATGCCGACGCTGAGGAACTTCATCCCGGCCCGGCCGCCCACCTTCGCCGGCGCCATCAGCAGCTTGATGAACTTCCCGTCCAGGAAGGACCCCAGCCGCTTCGGCGCGTCCAGGAAGTCCAGGGCCGAACGGGACGGCGGGGTGTCGACGACGATCAGGTCCCACTCGTCCCGGGCCCGGAGCTGCCCCAGCTTCTCCATCGCCATGTACTCCTGCGTACCGGCGAAGCCGGCGGACAGGGACTGGTAGAAGGGGTTCTCCAGGATCGCCCGCGCCCGCGCGGGCTCCGCGTGCGCCTCGACGATCTCGTCGAAGGTCCGCTTCATGTCCAGCATCATGGCGTGCAGTTCGCCGCCGTCCGAACCCTTGACGCCGTCCACCTTGCGCGGGGTGTTGTCGAGCGCGTCGATGCCCATCGACTGGGCGAGCCGCCGGGCCGGGTCGATGGTGAGGACCACCACCCGCCGGCCCCGCTCCGCCGCCCGCACGCCCAGCGCCGCCGCCGTGGTCGTCTTGCCGACGCCGCCGGAGCCGCAGCAGACGATGATCCGGGTGCCCCGGTCGTCGAGGATCGGGTCGATCGCCAGGGCCCGCACGGCGTCCGCGTCGAGCCCGCCCGGGGCGGTGGCCGGACCCCTCCCCGGGGCCGGGGTCTCCTCCGCGACCGGGGTCTCCTCCGCGACCGGGGTCTCCTCCGGGGGAGAGGCCGTCTCCGTGGGAGAGGCGGTCTCCGGCACGGGGGTCTTCTTGGGCACGGAGGTCTTCTCGGGCAGGGACGTCTTCCCGGGCATGGGGGTCTTCTCCGTCACGCCGTACCCACCCCTTGCTTCCGCAGTTCCTTCGCCAGGCGGTAGAGGCCCGCGATGTCCGCTCCGTCGCCCAGGTACGGCAACTCGTACGCGGGCAGGCCGATGCCGTCCAGGACGGCCCGCTGCTCCCGCTCCAGCTCCACCCGGCGCGCGTGCTCGGCGGCCTGGTCGAGCAGCGGCTCCACCAGGGCGGCGGAGCCCGTGACCCCGGCGGAGGCCAGGGTCCGCGCGATCGCCTCGCGGTGGTCGCCGGAGGCGGCCCGTACCGCCGCCTCGTCCAGGACGTGGGGGCGGACCATGTTCACCACCACCCGGCCCACCGGCAGTCCCGCCGCGCGCAGCTCGGCGACGCCGTCCGCGGTCTCCTGGACCGGCATCTCCTCCAGGAGGGTCACCAAGTGCACCGCCGTCTCGGGGGACTTGAGGACCTTCATCACCGCCTGCGCCTGATTGTGTATCGGGCCGATCCGGGCCAGCCCCGCCACCTCGTCGTTCACGTTGAGGAAGCGGGTGATGCGGCCGGTCGGCGGGGCGTCCATCACCACGTGGTCGTAGACGGGGCGGCCGTCGCGCTCCCGCCGGCGGACCGCCTCGCACGCCTTCCCGGTGAGGAGGACGTCCCGCACCCCCGGCGCTATCGTCGTCGCGAAGTCGATCGCCCCGAGCTTCCTCAGGGCACGGCCCGCGCCGCCCAGTTTGTAGAACATCTGGAGGTAGTCGAGGAGGGCGCGCTCGGCGTCGATGGCCAGCGCGTACACCTCGCCGCCGCCCGGAGCCACGGCGATCTTGCGCTCCTCGTAGGGAAGCGCCTCCGTCTCGAAGAGCTGTGCGATGCCCTGTCTGCCTTCGACCTCGACGAGGAGCGTGCGCTTCCCCTCCGTCGCGAGGGCGAGGGCGAGGGCGGCGGCGACCGTCGTCTTACCGGTACCGCCCTTGCCGCTGACGACCTGGAGCCTGCTCACGCTGTCGAGCCTAACCACTGGCGGGCCCGCGCAATCAGCGGACCGCCCCGGAGAAGCCCCCGAGCCCGGACCCTAGGGGGAGCCTCGGAGGAGCACCCCGCCGCAGCGGCTACAGTCGGGCCCATGACCAAGTGGGAGTACGTCACGGTGCCGCTTCTGGTGCACGCGACCAAGCAGATTCTCGACAACTGGGGCCAGGACGGCTGGGAGCTCGTCCAGGTCGTGCCCGGGCCCAACCCGGAGCAGCTGGTGGCCTACATGAAGCGGCCGCAGTCGTGAGCGGGGCCGTCGAGGCTCGGATCGCCGAGCTGGGCCTGAAGCTGCCCGAGGTCGTCCCGCCGCTCGCCGCCTACCAGCCGGCCGTGCAGTCCGGCGTGTACGTCTACACCTCGGGCCAGCTCCCGATGGTGGAGGGCAAGCTTCCGGTGACCGGCAAGGTCGGCGCCGAGGTGACCGCCGAGGAGGCCAAGGCGCTCGCCGCCACCTGCGCGCTGAACGCGCTCGCGGCCGTGAAGTCGGTCGTCGGTGACCTCGACCGGATCAAGCGGGTCGTGAAGGTCGTCGGCTTCGTCGCCTCAGCCTCCGACTTCACCGGCCAGCCCGGTGTCGTCAACGGCGCCAGCGAGCTGCTCGGCGAGATCCTCGGCGACAAGGGCGTGCACGCCCGCAGCGCCGTCGGTGTCGCCGTCCTCCCGCTCGACGCCCCCGTCGAGGTCGAGGTCCAGGTCGAGCTGACCGAGGCCTGATCCCGAGATTCCGTCGTGGCCCCACCCGGGTCCCGTCGAGGCCCCACCGAGGCCTGATCCCGGCCGCCACGCGCGCGTGGCGCCCCCGGTACGGCACGGAGCCGGCCGCCCCCTCCTGGGGGCGACCGGCTCTCGCGCGTTCCGGGGGCCCCGTGCGTCGAGATCGGCCCGTGCGCCGAGGCGGGCCCGTGCGTCGAGATCGGCCCGTGCGCCGAGGCGGGCCCGTGCGTCGAGATCGGCCCCGAGCGTTCCGGCCGCCGCCCCCGTGCGTCGAGGCGGGCCCTCGTGCATTCCGTTCGTTGCGCATAGCATCCGCCCATGTCGAATGGTCAGTGGTACCCGCCGGAATGGCCCGACCGCATCCGCGCCCTCGCCGCCGGCGAGCTGGTGCCGGTGACGCCCCGGCGCGCCGCCACCGTGCTCCTGCTGCGGGACGCTCCCGACGGGCCCGAGGTCCACATGCTGCGCCGCCGCACCTCCATGGCCTTCGCCGGCGGCGCGTACGCCTACCCGGGCGGCGGGGTGGACCCGCGCGACGAGCAGCCGGTGCGCTGGGCCGGGCCCTCCCTGGAGGAGTGGGCGGAGCGGCTCGGGCTCGACGAGCCCGCGCAGGCGCAGGCCGTGGTCTGCGCCGCCGTCCGCGAGACCTTCGAGGAGGCGGGCGTGCTGCTCGCCGGGGAGACCGCGGACACCGTCGTCGGCGACACCACCGGCGAGGACTGGGAGCGCGACCGGGTGGCGCTGGTCGCCCGCGAGCTGTCCTTCGCGGACTTCCTCGACCGGCGCGGTCTCGCGCTCCGCTCCGACCTGCTCGGCGCCTGGGCCCGCTGGATCACCCCCGAGTTCGAGCAGCGCCGGTACGACACCTGGTTCTTCGTGGCCGTCCTGCCGGCCGGGCAGCGGACGCGGGACGTCTCCGGCGAGGCCGACCGCACGGTGTGGACCCGCCCGGCCGACGCGGCGGACGGCTACGACCGCGGCGAGCTGACGATGATGCCGCCGACCATCGCGACGCTGCGCTCCGTCCAGCCCTGTGCCACCGCCGCGGAGGCCCTGGCGGCGGCCGGGAAGCAGTCCATGACGCCGGTCCTCGCCCACGCGCGCGTGGAGGGCGGCCAGGTGGTGCTCACCTGGCCGGGGCACGACGAGTTCACCAAGCGGGTCGAGGGAGGCACCCCGTGACCGACGCCGCCGCCCTGCCGGGCCAGCCGCGCGGGCTCGTCACCTCGGGGCCCGCGACCGGGCGGGCCGTGAACGTGCTCGCGCCCAACCCGTCCGCGATGACCCTGGACGGCACCAACACCTGGCTGCTCTCCGAGCCCGGCTCGGGGCTGGCCGTCGTCGTCGACCCGGGCCCGCTCGACGAGGGCCACCTCCGGCATGTGATCGACACGGCCGAGAAGCTGGGCAAGCGGATCGCGCTGACCCTGCTGACCCACGGGCACCCGGACCACGCCGAGGGCGCGGGCCGCTTCGCCGAGCTGACCGGCACCTCCGTCCGCGCGCTCGACCCGGCGCTCCGTCTCGGCGACGAGGGACTGGGGGAGGGGGACGTGGTCACCGTCGGCGGCCTGGAGCTGCGGGTGGTGCCGACGCCGGGCCACACCTCCGACTCGCTCTCCTTCCACCTGCCCGCCGACCGCGCGGTGCTGACCGGCGACACGATCCTGGGGCGCGGCACCACGATGGTGGCGCATCCGGACGGGCGCCTCGGCGACTACCTGGACTCGCTGCGGCGGCTGCGCTCGCTGACCGTCGACGACGGCGTGCACACGGTCCTGCCGGGCCACGGGCCGGTCCTGGAGGACGCCCAGGGGGCCGTGGACTTCTATCTGGCGCACCGGAAGAGCCGGCTGGCGCAGGTGGAGACGGCGGTCGAGCAGGGCCACCGGACGGCGCCGGAGGTCGTGGCGCACGTCTACGCGGACGTCCACCGCTCGCTGTGGCCCGCGGCGGAGCTCTCCGTCCTGGCGCAGCTGGAGTACCTGCGGGAGCGCGGGGCGATCTGACTCCGCATCCGACTTCGTACCCCGGGAACCTGCCGGCTCTCCCGAGTGTCTTACGCTCCGCTTACATCAGGCCGTAGCTCTCGGGGGGAATGCCCATGTTCGTCATAGCCATCCTGTTGGTCATCGCCGCGGTGGTGCTCTGGTTCGTCGGCAGGTCGCAGGACTCGACCGGTTGGAAGCTGGGTGCCGCCGGCGCGCTGGTCGCCGGAGTCTTCTCGGTGATCGTGAGCATGACCTACGTGATCAGCGCGTACGAGGTCGGCGTCCCGGTCGCCTTCGGCAAGGTCGGGTCCCCGATGACCTCCGGCATGCACGTGAAGTCGCCGTTCACCGACGTCACCACCTTCTCCACCCGCCCGGTCGACCTCAACCTCTCCGACAAGGACGTGGTCGAGGTCCGCTCCTCGCAGGGCGGCGTCATGTACGCCGAGGTCACCGTGAAGTGGGCCGTCGTCCCGTCCCAGGCCGTCGAGCTCTACAAGCTCGCGGGGAGCGAGGACGCCATCCAGCAGCGGCTGGTCTACCCGGACAGCCGTGAGATCGTCCGGAACGTCTTCGCCCGCTACACCAGCGAGCAGGGGTACGCCTCCGACCGCGAGAAGATCAACGCCGAGATCGCCTCCCTGATCAAGGAGCGCCTGACCCCGCGCGGCATCGTCGTCACCACGGTCAACCTGCGGAACGTGAAGCCCTCGGACGCGCTCCAGGGCCAGATCGACCGCAAGATCCAGCAGCAGCAGGCCACCGAGCGAGCCCTGGAGGCCGCCCGTACCGCGACGGCGGACGCGGACCGGCGCCGGATCGAGGCGGAGGGCATCGCCCGCGCCAACAAGATCCTCAACGACTCGCTGACCGACAAGGTCCTCGCGAACCAGTGCATCGACGCCTTCAAGGAGGCCGCGGCGAAGAACCCGGTCTACGCGGTGCCCTGCGGCAGCGGCGGCTCGGCCCCGGTGATCGTGGACGGCACGAAGCGCTGATCCCCACGGAAGGCTGATCCCACGGAAGGGGGCCGCCCGGTTCGACCGG
>NZ_JBHTST010000206.1:0-9457 GCF_042794995.1 Streptomyces sp. NPDC056503 | reverse complement strand
GGAGGGGGCCGGCGTCTTCGTACGGTCCGGGCTCAGTGCGCGGCGGGGACGTACGGCGCGAGCGCCGCCGCCAGTTCCTCGTGCACCCGGGCCTTGACCAGGGTGCCCTCGGCGGTGTGCTCCTCGGAGAGCATCTCGCCCTCGGCGTGGACGCGGGAGACGAGACCGCCCTGCGTGTAGGGCAGGAGGACCTCGATCTCCACCTCCGGGCGCGGCAGCTCGCGGTCGATCAGGGCGAGCAGCTCCTCGATGCCCTCGCCCGAGCGGGCGGAGACGGCCATGGAGTGCTTCTCGACGCGGAGCAGCCGCTGGAGGACCAGCGGGTCGGCCGCGTCGGCCTTGTTGATGATCACGATCTCCGGCACGTTCACCGCGCCGACGTCGCGGAAGACCTCGCGGACGGCGGCCAGCTGCTCCTCCGGGACGGGGTGCGATCCGTCCACCACGTGCAGGATGAGGTCGGCGTCGGCGACCTCCTCCATGGTGGAGCGGAAGGCCTCGACCAGGTGGTGCGGCAGGTGCCGGACGAAGCCGACGGTGTCGGCCAGGGTGTAGACCCGGCCGGACGGCGTCTCGGCCCGGCGGACGGTCGGGTCGAGGGTGGCGAACAGCGCGTTCTCCACCAGGACTCCGGCGCCCGTGAGGCGGTTGAGCAGCGAGGACTTGCCGGCGTTGGTGTATCCGGCGATGGCGACCGACGGCACCTTGTTACGGCGCCGCTCCTGCCGCTTGATGTCGCGGCCGGTCTTCATCTCGGCGATCTCCCGGCGCATCTTCGCCATCTTCTCGCGGATGCGGCGCCGGTCGGTCTCGATCTTGGTCTCACCGGGACCACGGGTGGCCATGCCGCCACCGCCGCCGCCACCCATCTGCCGGGAGAGCGACTGACCCCAGCCGCGCAGTCGCGGCAGCATGTACTGCATCTGCGCGAGGGCGACCTGCGCCTTGCCCTCTCGGGACTTGGCGTGCTGGGCGAAGATGTCGAGGATCAGCGCGGTCCGGTCGACCACCTTGACCTTGACGACGTCTTCGAGGGCGATGAGCTGGCCGGGGCTGAGCTCGCCGTCGCAGACGACGGTGTCGGCACCGGTCTCGACGACGATGTCCCGCAGTTCCTGGGCCTTGCCGGAACCGATGAAGGTCGCCGGGTCCGGCTTGTCGCGGCGCTGGATCACGCCGTCGAGGACGAGGGCGCCCGCCGTCTCGGCGAGGGCAGCGAGCTCCGCGAGGGAGTTCTCGGCGTCCTGCACGGTCCCCGAGGTCCAGACACCGACGAGCACGACGCGCTCCAGGCGCAGCTGCCGGTACTCGACCTCGGTGACGTCCTCGAGCTCGGTGGAGAGGCCCACGACACGGCGCAGGGCCGCGCGCTCGGAGCGGTCGAACTGCTCGCCGTCCCGCTCTCCGTCGATCTCGTGGCTCCAGGCGACGTCCTCTTCCATCAGGGCATCGGCCCGAAGGCTCTCGGTGCGGCGCGACTGCGCGAAGCTCTGCTCGTCCTGGGAAGGGGATGAAGAGGAGGTCATTGGATCCTTACGTCGGTGGAAACGATGGTGTGGGTACAACGTGCGGCGGCTGCGGAAGATTCCCCGGGGGAACTCCCGGCCGGCCGCGTCGCCGACCCGAAAATGGTGACACGGCCGCCGGGCGCCCGTCACCCGGGTTTCCTCAGCGGGCCGTGTCCTTCGCGGGAAGGCTGCGCCAGTCCGGGTGGCCGGGCATCGGCGGGGTCTTCTCCCCGTACAGCCAGCCGGCGAAGAAGGCGTCGAGGTCCCGCCCGGAGACCTCTGCCGCGAGGGCGGTGAAGTCGGCGGTGGAGGCGGTCCCGTCGCGGTGTGCGGCGACCCAGCGGCGCTGCAGCCGGTCGAAGGCCTCGGTGCCGATGGTCTCCCGGAGGGCGTAGAGGACGAGCGCGCTGCCGTCGTAGACCACGGGCCGGAAGAGGCTGATCTTCTGCCCGGGCGCGGGCGGGCGGGGCGCCGCCGGGGGCCCGCCGTTCGCGCGCCAGCCGTCGGAGGCCGCGTACGCCGCCTTCATGCGCTGCTCCAGGGACTTTCCGGCGGTCTCGTCGGCGTACAGCCCCTCGTACCAGCTGGCGTGTCCCTCGTTGAGCCACAGGTCGGACCAGTTGCGCGGGGAGACGCTGTCGCCGAACCACTGGTGGGCCAGCTCGTGGACCATGACCGCGTCGACGTACCACTCGGGGAAGCGGGGGTCGGTGAAGAGCCGCCGCTCGAAGAGGGAGAGGGTCTGGGTCTCCAGCTCGAATCCGGTGGTGGCGTCGGCGATCAGCACTCCGTACGTCTCGAAGGGGTACGGGCCGACCTTGCCCTCCATCCACTCCAGGTGGCCGGGGGTCCTGCGCAGCCAGGGTTCCATCGCCTCCCGGTCCTGGGCGCGGACCACGTCCCGGACGGGGAGGCCGCGCGGGCCGGTGCGGTGGAGGACGGCGGAGCTGCCGATGGAGACCTGGGCCAGTTCGGTGGCCATGGGGTGGCGGACGCGGTAGGTCCAGGTGGTCGTGGCCCCGTGGTCGGCGCGGCCGGCGGGCAGGCCGTTGGCCACGGCCGTCAGTTCGCTCGGGGCGGTGATCCGGAAGGTGAAGGCGGCCTTGTCGGAGGGGTGGTCGTTGGAGGGGAAGACGCGGTGGGCGGCGTCGGCCTGGTTGGCCATGGCGAGCCCGTCGGAGGTGCGCACCCAGCCGCCGTTCGCGGCGGGGCCGGTGGGGTCGCTGGTGTGGCGGACGGTGACGGTGACGGCTTCGCCGGCGTCGATCGGCACGACCGGGGTGACGACCAGGTCCTCACCGCTGGTCTCGTAACCGGCCGGCACGCCGTCGACGGTGACCCCGGAGACCGTGCCGTGGGTGAAGTCGAGGTGGAGCCGGTCGAGGTCGGCGGTGGCGAGGGCGTCGACGCGGGTGACGGCGGCGAGCGGCTCGGTGTTCACCCCGGAGTAGGTGAGGTCGATGTCGTACGCGAGGACGTCGTACCCCGGGTTCCCGAGGTGCGGGAAGAGCGGGTCGCCGATCCCGAGCGGGGCGGGGACGGGCAGCGCGGCGGCCACCAGCCCGGCGCCGGCGGCGACGAGCCCGGCGGTCCGCAGCCAGGGCCGGCGGCCCGGCCGCCGGGGGGTGCCGGTGGCGGGCGGGGCGTCGGTCGCCGGGGCGCCGGGGCCCGCGGTGACGGCGGTGGTGGGGGCAGGCGGGAGGGGCGGGGAAGTGTGCGCCATGGGCCAGGGCTACCAGTGCCCCGCCCCGCACCCCCGGCCGACGCGCGCACCCGCCACTCGAAGGTGTCACCGGTGCGCGGCGGTGGCGGGTGGTGGACGACGCCGGCCGGCCCGCGGGCGGCGGTGTCAGAGGCGGTGGGTCCGGGACACGTCGTAGACGCCGGGGACTTCGCGCATGGCGCGCATGAGGGTGGGGAGCTCGGCGGCGTCGGCCAGTTGGAGGGTGTACGTGTGGCGGACCCGCTGCTCGCTCGGCGGCTCGACGGTGGCGGAGACCACTTCGGCGCCGGCGGTGGCGATGGCCTCGGTGAGATCGGCGAGCAGGCCGGGGCGGCCGAACGATTCGGCTACCAGGGTGACCCGGCAATGGGCGGCGTCGCCCCAGCGGACGGGAACGGCGGCGCGACCCAGGCGCCGCATGACGTCCACGGCGGGACAGCCGGTGCGGTGGGCGGTGACGGCGCCGCCCCGGACCCGGAAGCCGGTGATCGTGTCGGGGGGTACCGGGGTGCAGCAGCCGGCCGGGCGGACCGGGGCCGGCGGGGCACCGTCGAGGTCGGCGTGGAGCTCGGCACGGGAGTCGCGGTCGGCGGCGACGCTGAGCGGGGGGCGGGGGGCCGCGGCGGGCGGGGCCGCGGCCTCCGGATACGCCTGGAGCCAGGCGGTGATCGCGATCCGCGCGGCGGGGGTACGGGCGTGGTCCAGCCACTCCGGGGAGGGCCCGGAGCCGGTGTCCTGGGCGAGGAGCAGCTGCACGGTGTCGCCGTCGGAGAGGACGGTGCCCAGGGGGGCGAGGCGGCCGTTGACGCGGGCGCCGAGGCAGGCGTGGGCGGCCTCGCCGTGCTGGGAGTAGGCGGCGTCGACACAGGTGGAGCCGGCGGGCAGGCCGAGCGTCCCGCCGTCGGCGCGGAAGACCGTGATCTCGTGGTCCTCGGCGAGGTCGGCGCGGAGCGAGCTCCAGAAGGTGTCGGGGTCGGGCGCCGACTCCTGCCAGTCGAGGAGGCGGGCGAGCCAGCCGGGGCGGGTGGGGTCGGTGCGCTCGCCGTCCTCGGCGGACGCGGGAGACGCGGCGGACGCGGGGGACCCGGGAGACGCGGCGGACCCGGGAGACGCGAGGGATCCGGGGGAGGCGAGGGATCCGGGGGAGGCGAGGGGTCCGGGGGACCCTGGGGCCGCGGGGGACATGGAGCGTCCCGGGGCGTCGACGGCCCCGGCGGCCGCCGCCGTCCCCGGCAGGTCGGTCGGATCCGGGGGTGTGCCGGGGGGACCGCCGAGAGGACTGCCGAGAGGACTGCCGAGAGGACTGCCGAGGGCCACGACGCCCGCCTCGGCGACCTTGTGCATGCGGTGGGTGCGGATGAGGACCTCGGCGACGGCCCCGTCGGGCGCGGCGATCGCGGTGTGCAGCGACTGGTACAGGTTGAACTTGGGGGCCGCGATGAAGTCCTTGAACTCCGAGATCAGCGGGGTGAAGCAGGTGTGCAGCTCGCCGAGGACCGCGTAGCAGTCGGCGTCCTCGGCGACCAGGACGAGGAGCCGCCCGAAGTCGCAGCCGCGCAGTTCGCCGCGCTTGAGGCGTACGCGGTGGACGGAGACGAAGTGGCGCGGGCGGACGAGGACTTCGGCGGCGATGTCCGCCTCGCGCAGCACGGCGCCGACCCGTTCGGCGACCGCGGCGAGCGTGTCCGGCGCCCCGGAGCCGGTGGCGTCGGCGATGAGCGCGCGGGTGGCCTCGTACTCCTCGGGGTGGAGGATGGCGAAGACCAGGTCCTCCAGTTCGGTCTTGAGGGCCTGGACGCCGAGCCGTTCGGCGAGCGGGATGAGGACGTCCCGGGTGACCTTGGCGATGCGGGCCTGCTTCTCGGGCCGCATCACGCCGAGGGTGCGCATGTTGTGGAGCCGGTCGGCGAGTTTGATCGACATGACCCGGACGTCGTTGCCGGTGGCGACGAGCATCTTGCGGAAGGTCTCGGGCTCGGCGGCGGCGCCGTAGTCGATCTTCTCCACCTTGGTGACGCCGTCGACGAGGTACGCGACCTCGTCGCCGAACTCGCGGCGCACCTGGTCGAGCGTCACCTCGGTGTCCTCGACGGTGTCGTGCAGGAGGGAGGCGGTCAGGGTGGTGGTCTCGGCGCCCAGCTCGGCGAGGATGAGGGTGACGGCGAGCGGATGGGTGATGTACGGCTCGCCGCTCTTGCGGAACTGCCCCCGGTGCGAGGACTCGGCGAGGACGTACGCCCGGCGCAGCACCGACAGGTCGGCCTCGGGATGGTGGGCCCGGTGCGCCTCGGCGACGTGGCTGATGGCGTCCGGCAGCCGGTCGCGCGGGGTCGGGCCCGCGGTGGCGCCGAGCAGGGCTGCGCGGCCGATCCTCCGCAGGTCCAGCCGGGCGCGTCCGCGCCTGCGGACGCCCGTGTCGGTGGCTGCGGTCTCGGCCGCGCTCACGGGGTTCGTGGCCTCTGCGCTCATGGGGCACCTCCGGCGACGTCGACCGGCGGTGGACGGGCGGGGAGAGCCCGGGGGGCCGGTGCTTGATGCTACCGAGCCCACCACGTGGCGCAGTCACGCTCTCGCCCAGCGTGAATCGGATCACCCATTCGAGCGACACGAGAGTCGTTGACTGTTTCGATTCCGCTCTCCGGGCGGGCCGCCCGGAGAGTCGGCGGAGGCGGTGCGGACGGTCAGCCGGCGGTGAGCCAGGAGGGCTCCAGGGTGCCCTCGGCGACGATGACGGCCGGACCGGTCATCTCGATCCCGCCGTCGGGGCGCTCGGTGATGACCAGGGTGCCGCCGAGGACGTCCACGGTGTACGTGACGGGGGCGCCGGTCACGGCCGGGTCGGCGCCGTCGCGGCGGGCGGTGGCGACGGCCACGGCACAGGCGCCGGTGCCGCAGGAGCGGGTCTCGGCGGCGCCGCGCTCGTGGACGCGCATGGCGACGTGGCGGGGGCCCCGGTCCACGACGAACTCGATGTTGACCCCGTCCGGGTAGACCGACGCGGGCTCGTACGGCGGCTCGTCGTACAGCGTGCCCGCGTGGGCGAGGTCCTCGACGAAGGCGACCGCGTGCGGATTGCCCATGTTCACGTTGCGCGCGGGCCAGCTGCGGCCGTCGACGGCGACCGTGACGCCCTCCTCGGGGAGGGCGGCGCGGCCCATGGAGACGGTGACGGAGCCGTCCTTGTCGAGGTGGACGCGCTTGACCCCGCCGCGGGTGGCGACGGCGACCTCGCCGGCGGTGACGTGGCCGGCGTGCTCCAGATAGCGGGCGAAGACCCGGACGCCGTTGCCGCACATCTCGGCGACCGTGCCGTCGGCGTTGCGGTAGTCCATGAACCACTCGGCCTCGCCGGCCATGGCGCGGGCCTCGGGGTGCGCCTCGCTGCGGACGACGTGCAGCACGCCGTCGCCGCCGAGACCGGCGCGGCGGTCGCAGAGCCGGGCGACGAGCGCGGGGGGCAGGTCGATCTCGTTCTCCGCGTCGGGGACGATCACGAAGTCGTTCTCGGTGCCGTGGCCCTTGAGGTAACGGAGCGGGGTGGTCTGCGTGCTGGTCACGAGATCAACTGTACGGTGCCGCTCGGACAGCCGTTCCGGCCGTCCACAGGGCGGGCCGGACGGCCGGGCCCCGGGGCGGACCGGAAGGCTGGCCCCCGGGGCGGACCGGATCAGGGGTCTCCGGGGCGGGACGGGACCGGGGCCTCCGGCCGGACGGGACCGCCGGGGCGGACGGGCCAAGGGCCCCGGGGCGGGCCCGGACGGCGTCAGCGGAGGCGGGCGACGCGCCAGACCGCGAGGGCGACGAGGACCGCGATGGTCGTCACGTACAGGGTGAGGACCCGCCAGTCCGGCCGCTCGCCGGAGCCGCGCTGCGGCAGCCCCGGCCAGGTGTAGCCGACCTTGCGGGCGGCCATGACGCCCCAGCCGGCGGCGCAGAAGCTGATGAGCAGCCCCAGCATGGCGACGACCGCGCCGCCGTCCCCGTAACCGAAGGCGAGCGGGAAGGCGAACATCAGGGAGCCGACGGCGGCGAGCCCGATGATCGGGGCGAGCTGCCAGAACCTCAGCAGCCGCCTCGGGCGCAGCTCGACCTCGACCTCGTCGGCGATCTCGACCGCGGAGCCCTCGGCGTCGTCGGGACCGTCGGGGGTCAGCCCCGGGGCACTCCCGGGGACCGACTCGTGCTGTTCTCTGTCGCGAGGGCCGGCCTCCATCGCCACGCGCCCTCCCAACTCGGACTCCACTTGGTCGATCGATGCTCGATGATGGCACGCTCACGACCGCGGAAATGACGGGCAGGGCGTCCCGATGCCATCACGTGATCAGGCTGTAACCGCTCGTTCGACCAACGACAGCGCCTCTCTCGGGAGTTCCCCGCGGTGTTCGGCGGCACCGCTGAGCCAGTGGACCCTCGGGTCACGGCGGAACCACGAGTCCTGTCGGCGGGCGAAGCGCTTGGTGGCGCGCACGGTCTCGGCGCGTGCCTCGTCCTCGGTGCACTCCCCCGCGAGCGCCGCGAGCACCTGCTGGTAGCCGAGCGCGCGGGAGGCCGTGCGCCCCTCGCGCAGTCCGAGCGCCTCCAGGGCGCGGACCTCGTCGACGAGTCCGGCCTCCCACATGCGGTCCACGCGGGTGGCGATCCGCTCGTCCAGCTCCGGCCGGGCGACGTCGACACCGATCTGGACGGTGTCGTAGACGGACTCGTGGCCGGGGAGGTTGGCGGTGAAGGGCTTGCCCGTGATCTCGATGACCTCCAGGGCCCGGACGATCCGGCGGCCGTTGCTGGGGAGGATCGCGCGTGCGGCCTCGGGGTCGGCCGCGGCGAGCCGGGCGTGCAGGACGCCGGAGCCGCGCTCCTCCAGCTCCTCCTCCAGCCGGGCCCGGACCTCGGGGTCGGTGCCGGGGAACTCCAGGGCGTCCACGGCACCGCGTACGTACAGGCCGGAACCGCCGACGAGGACGGGGGTGCGGCCTGCGGCGAGCAGCCGGTCGATCTCGGCGCGGGCGAGGCGCTGGTACTCGGCGACGCTGGCGGCCTCGGTGACGTCCCAGATGTCGAGGAGGTGGTGGGGGACGCCGCCGCGTTCCTCCGGTGTCAGTTTGGCGGTGCCGATGTCCATCCCGCGGTAGAGCTGCATCGAGTCGGCGTTGACGACGTCGCCATCGAGCTGCTGGGCCAGGAACACACCCAGATCGGACTTTCCGGCCGCCGTGGGGCCGACGACGGCGATGACCCGCGGTGCGGGAGCTGCGCTTCTCACCGCCCCAGTCTCGCAAACCTCCGGGGCCGTCCCCGAACGAGCGACGTGACAGGGGGGTGGGGGGTTCGTTGCCCGTTGCGTGGTTCCGGCCGCGCGCCCGGTCGCTCCGGGTCGCGTTCTCGGCCGTTTCCCGCCGTGGTTCACCCGCACGGCACCCCCCGACGAGTAGGCTGAGGAGTGGATATGGGCGTTTTCTCAAGGTTTCGCCGGAAGAAGCAGTCGATGGAGGAGTCGCTGGAACAGCCGGTGGAACAGCCGGTGGAGCGGACGACGGAACAGTCGGCGGAGCAGTCGGCGGTGGACGTCACCGAGGCCGCCGCGACCGGGTCCGAGGCGGCGGAGAGCGCCGAGGCGGACGGGACGGTGACGAGGGTGGCCGTCGCGGGAGTGACCGTCCCGGAGGGGTCTGCCTCCCAGGAGGCCGACCCGGAGGGGACGGAAGCCGTCGCGGAGGTCGTGGAGGTCGTGGAGATCCCTCGGCAGCAGTCGGCCGACACCGCCGCGGACGCCGGCCCGGGCGCGAAGGCCCCGGATACGGACAACGAGACCGGGAAGACCACCCGCAGGTAGGCAGGACACGGACACGGAGAGGTGCCCCATGGGCTTCCTGGATTCACTGAAGGCCAAGCTGGGCCCGGCCAAGGGCAAGGTCTCGGACCTCGCGCAGCAGCACGGGGACAAGATCGACCAGGGCCTGGACAAGGCCGCGAAGCTGGTCGACGAGAAGACCAAGGGCAAGTACAGCGACAAGATCCAGTCCGGCACCGGCAAGGCCAAGGACGCCATCGACCGGATCGGGCACAAGGACGACGGCACGCCCGGCACCGACCGCGCGCCCGGCACCGACGGCACGCCCGGCACCGGCCCCGGCCGCGCGCCCGGCACCGACGACGGGACGCCCCCGCGGCCGACCGTGTAGGCACCCGCCCGTACGACGGCCGCGGCCGCGGAGCGCTGTGTCCGCTC
>NZ_JBHTST010000205.1:0-10039 GCF_042794995.1 Streptomyces sp. NPDC056503 | reverse complement strand
GGGCCGGTGGACGGCGACGGCGCCCACGACGACAACGCCCGGGTGCTGCGCTACCTGGCCAAGCTGACCATCAACCCCGCCATCGCCCACGGCCTCGCCCACGAGATCGGCTCCGTCGAGGTCGGCAAGCTGGCCGACATCGTGCTCTGGCGGCCCGAGTTCTTCGGCGCCAAACCGCAGCTGGTGCTGAAGTCCGGCTTCCCCGCCTGGGGGGTCACGGGTGATCCGAACGCCGCCACCGACACCTGTGAACCGCTCGTCCTCGGCCCGCTGTTCGGCGCCCACGGCGCCACCGCCGCGGACCTCTCCGTCGCCTTCGTCGCGCAGGCCGCCGTCGACCTCGGCAGCGACCGGATGCCGACCCGGCGCCGCCGCGTCCCCGTGCGCGGCACCCGGGGGATCGGCCCCGCCGACCTCCGCCTCAACTCCCGCGTCGGCGACGTCCAGGTGGACGACCGCACCGGCCTCGTCTCGCTCGACGGCTCCCCGATCCGCTCCGAGCCGGCCGACTCCGTCTCCCTGAACCGCCTCTACTTCCTCTAGGACCCGCCCCATGACCTCGTACCGCATGCCCGCCGAGTGGACCCCGCACGAGCGGACCTGGATGGCCTGGCCCAGCCCCAACCCCACCTTCACCGGCGACGAGGAGCTCGCCGGGGCCCGCGCGGCCTGGGCCTCCGTCGCCCGCGCCGTCCGCCGCTTCGAGCCGGTGACGATGGTGGTCGCCCCCGGCGACGCGGAGGGCGCCCGCGCGCTCCTCGGCGAGGACGTCGAGCTCGTCGAGCGCGAACTCGACGACGCCTGGATGCGCGACATCGGCCCCACCTTCGTCACCGACGGCACCTCCCTCGCCGCCGTGGACTGGGTGTTCAACGGCTGGGGCGCCCAGGACTGGGCCCGCTGGGAGCACGACTCCAAGATCGCCCGCCATGTCGCCGACACGGCCGGCGTCCCGGTCCTGAGCAGCCTCCTCGTCAACGAGGGCGGCGGCATCCACGTCGACGGCGAGGGCACCGTCCTCCTCACCGACACGGTGCAGCTCGGCTCCGGCCGCAACCCCGAGTGGAGCCGCGAGCAGGTCGAGCGGGAGATCCACGACAAGCTGGGCACCACCACGGCGATCTGGCTCCCGCACGGCCTCGCCGGCGACTACGGCCTCTACGGCACCCAGGGCCACATCGACATCGTCGCCGCCTTCGCCCGCCCCGGCACCGTCCTCGTCCACAGCCAGCAGGACCCGAACCACCCCGACTACGGCCGCTCCCGGCTGTACGCCGACCTCCTCCGCGGCCGGACCGACGCCCAGGGCCGCCCCCTGGAGGTCATCGAGGTCCCCGCCCCCACCGTCCTCAAGGACGAGGAGGGCGACTGGGTCGACTACTCCTACATCAACCACTACCTCTGCAACGGCGCCGTGATCCTCTGCGCCTTCGACGACCCCCACGACGAGCTGGCCGCCGAGATCTTCCGCCGTCTCTTCCCGGACCGCGAGGTCGTCCTGGTCGACGCGCGCACGATCTTCGCGGCGGGCGGCGGCATCCACTGCATCACCCAGCAGCAGCCCTCGGTGTAGAACGTACGAGTGAGTCAGCAGAGCAACCAGGCCCCCGCCCCCCGCCGCCGCAACCAGGCCGCGCCGCCGCGGGAGGACGTCTTCGCGGCGGCCATGGACACCGTGGCCGAGCGGGGACTCGACGGGCTGACCATGGCCGGCCTCGGGCGGCAGGTGGGGATGAGCAGCGGCCACCTCCTCTACTACTTCCGCACCAAGGACGAGCTGCTGCTCCAGACGCTGGAGTGGAGCGAGGGCCGGCTCGGGGCGGAGCGGGGCGCGCTGCTGTCACGGCCGGGGAGCGCCCGGGAGCGGCTCCACGGATACGTCGAGGTGTACGTGCCGGACGGGCCGCGCGATCCCCACTGGACGCTCTGGCTGGAGGTCTGGAACCGCTCCCAGAACGCCGACGAGGACGCCCGGCACCGCCAGGCCGCCATCGAGCGGGCCTGGCACCGGGACCTCGTCGCGATCCTCGCCGAGGGCGTCTCGCGGGGCGAGTTCCGGCCCGTGGACCCGGACCGCTTCGCCACCCGGATGCGGGCCCTGCTCGACGGCTACAGCGTGCACGTGGCGGTCGGGCTGCCCGGCACCGGACGGAGCGAAGTCCTCGTCCAGGTCCGGGAATTCATCGACGAAACCCTGATCCCGCGAACGTAACGCACGTAAGTACTCCCGATCGTTGCCCCCTGCACCCTTGCCCGCCCCGGGCGGGGTCCGGCACGGTTCCACGCCATGGGACGAGATCACTGGAAGAAGATCTGGGTCGGCTCCGCGGGGAACATGGTCGAGTGGTTCGACTGGTTCGTGTACGCGAGCTTCGCGACCTACTTCGCGGGCGCCTTCTTCCCCGAGGGGAACGACACCGCCAAACTCATGAACACCGCCGGCATCTTCGCCGTCGGCTTCTTCATGCGGCCCGTCGGCGGCTGGCTCCTCGGCCGGGTCGGCGACCGGAAGGGCCGCAAGGCGGCGCTCACCCTCACCGTCACCCTCATGTCCGCCTCGGCGGTGCTCATCGCCGTCGCCCCCACCTACGCGGTCGCCGGCTACGGCGGCGCCGCCGTCCTCCTCGTCGCCCGGCTCCTCCAGGGGCTCTCCGTGGGCGGCGAGTACGCGGCCAGCGCCACCTACCTCACCGAGGCCTCCGCCCCCGAGCACCGGGGCTTCGCCTCCAGCTTCCAGTACGTCTCCATGACCGCCGGCCAGGTCCTCGGCCTCGGCCTGCTGATCGTCCTCCAGCGGACCATGTCCACCGAGGCCCTGCACAGCTGGGGCTGGCGCATCCCCTTCGTCGTGGGCGCCCTCGGCGCCGCCGTCGTCTTCTACCTGCGGCGGAACATGCTGGAGACCGAGGTGTACGAGGAGACCGCCGACGACGGCGTCGGGCGGGGCGAGAAGGGCACCCTCAAGGCCCTGTGGGCGCACCGCCGCGAGGCCTTCCTCGTCATCGCGCTCACCATGGGCGGCACGGTGGCCTACTACACGTACACCACCTACCTCACCAAGTACCTCTCCAACTCCGCCGGGCTGTCCAAGCAGACCGCCACCCTGGTCTCCTTCTGCGCGCTGATCGTCTTCGCCTGCCTCCAGCCGCTCGCCGGCCGGCTCTCGGACCGGATCGGCCGCCGCCCGCTGCTCATCACCTTCGCCGTCGGCTCGACGCTCCTGACCGTGCCGATCATGACGATGCTGAAGCACGCGGGTTCCTTCTGGCCCGCCCTCGGCCTCGCCCTCCTCGCCCTGGTCGTCGTCACCGGCTACACCTCGATCAACGCCTGCGTGAAGGCCGAGCTCTTCCCGACCGGCATCCGCGCCCTCGGCGTCGCGCTGCCGTACGCCATCGCCAACGCCCTCTTCGGCGGCACGGCGGAGTACGTGGCCCTGTGGTTCAAGGACTCCGGGATCGAGTCCGGCTACTACTGGTACGTCGCGGGGTGCGCGGCCGTCTCCCTGATCGTCTACCTCACCATGCGGGAGACCCGCGACATCGACCTCGGCCGGGTCGGGGCCGCCGAGTCCGCCGCGCCGGGGCGGAAGCGGGATCGGCTGCCCGTATCGTGAGACCGGCGTCCCGCTGATCTCCCGGCTGTGGCAGACTTCCGGCGTGCTTGCTACCACGATGATTATCGGCAGCGGCGCGCCGGTCCGCAGTGGCCACTGAATCGCGGAACGATCCCCGCGGCAGTGGACACCGTGCCCCAGACCCGCGCGCAAACCTCTCGCACCCGCGAGGGGTTTTTTCGTTTTCCGGCCCCACCCGTGCCGGAGGCGGACGGCGCGTGAGAATGGGGGCAAGTGGATCCATACCTTCCGGAGCCACATCCGACAGGAGCCATCAGAGCCATGACCACGGAGAACGCCGAGGGCTCGCGCCTCGACGACAGTTTCCATGTCTTCGACACGACCCTGCGCGACGGTGCGCAGCGTGAGGGCATCAACCTCACCGTCGCGGACAAGCTGACCATCGCCCGGCACCTCGACGAGTTCGGCGTGGGCTTCATCGAGGGCGGCTGGCCCGGCGCCAACCCGCGCGACACCGAGTTCTTCGCCCGCGCCCGCCAGGAGATCACCTTCCGGCACGCGCAGCTCGTCGCCTTCGGCGCCACCCGGCGGGCCGGCGGCGCCGCCGCCGACGACCCGCAGGTCAAGGCGCTCCTGGACTCCGGCGCCCCGGTGATCACCCTGGTGGCCAAGTCCCACGACCGGCACGTCGAACTGGCCCTGCGGACCACCCTCGACGAGAACCTGGAGATGGTCCGCGACACCGTCTCCCACCTGGTGGCCCAGGGCCGCCGGGTCTTCGTCGACTGCGAGCACTTCTTCGACGGCTACAAGGCGAACCCCGCCTACGCCAAGGCCGTCGTCAGCGCCGCGCACGAGGCCGGCGCCGACGTCGTCATCCTCTGCGACACCAACGGCGGCATGCTCCCCGCCCAGATCCAGGCCGTCGTCGCCACCGTCCTCGCGGACACCGGCGCCCGCCTCGGCATCCACGCCCAGGACGACACCGGCTGCGCCGTCGCCAACACCCTCGCCGCCGTCGACGCCGGCGCCACCCACGTCCAGTGCACCGCCAACGGCTACGGCGAGCGGGTCGGCAACGCCAACCTCTTCCCCGTCGTCGCCGCCCTGGAGCTCAAGTACGGCAAGAAGGTGCTGCCCGACGGCGCCCTCGCCGAGATGACCCGCATCTCGCACGCCATCGCCGAGGTCGTCAACCTCACCCCCTCCACCCACCAGCCGTACGTGGGCGTCTCCGCCTTCGCCCACAAGGCCGGCCTGCACGCCTCCGCCATCAAGGTCGACCCCGACCTCTACCAGCACATCGACCCCGAGCTCGTCGGCAACACCATGCGGATGCTCGTCTCCGACATGGCGGGCCGCGCCTCCATCGAGCTCAAGGGCAAGGAGCTCGGCGTCGACCTCGGCGGCGACCGCGCCCTGGTCGCCCGGGTCGTCGAGCGGGTCAAGGAGCGCGAGCTCCAGGGCTACACGTACGAGGCCGCCGACGCCTCCTTCGAGCTGCTGCTGCGCTCCGAGGCCGAGGGCCGGGCCCGCCGCTACTTCCGCACCGAGTCCTGGCGGGCGATCACCGAGAACCGCCCCGACGGCACCCACGCCAACGAGGCCACGGTCAAGATCTGGGCCAAGGGCGAGCGGATGCTCGCCACCGCCGAGGGCAACGGCCCGGTCAACGCCCTCGACCGCGCCCTGCGGGTCGCCCTGGAGCGGATCTACCCGCAGCTCGCCAAGTTCGAGCTGGTCGACTACAAGGTCCGCATCCTCGAAGGCCGGCACGGCACCGAGTCCACCACCCGCGTCCTCGTCACCACCAGCGACGGCAACGCCGAGTGGGCCACGGTCGGCGTCGGCGAGAACGTGATCGCCGCCTCCTGGCAGGCCATCGAGGACGCCTTCACCTACGGTCTGCTGCGCGCCGGCGTCGACCCCGCCGAGTGACACGGACCGATATTCGCCCGACATGTCTAGTTCGACCCCATTCGGGTAATTTCGAACCATGAAGACCAGGGCGATTTCGGTGTGGTCGGCCCTCGCCGGGCTGATCCTCCTGCTGCTCCTGGCCCTGGCCCCCGCTTCGGCGGGCGCCAGGGCCACGGGCGTCCCGGACGCGGCCGCCGCCCTGAGGCAGGGCCCGGTCTACGTGGACCCGGGCGCCGCCGACCAGCTCTCCACGGCCGACGCCGCCGCCCTCGCGCAGAAGATCGAGGACGCGGACAAACCGCTCTTCGTCGCCGTGCTCCCGGAAGGCGCGCAGTACCCGCCGGAGGGGCTCATCGACAACCTGCGCGAGCAGACGGGCCTCGCGGGCGTGTACGCCGTCCGGCTCGGCGACGACTTCGCCGCCAAGGCCGACACCCGCGTGCTGTCGGCCGCCGCCGTGGAGAACATGGTCGCCTCCGTCGACCGGCCCGGCGCCGACGCCGCCACCGAACTGAACGCCTTCGCCGACCAGGCCCTCCCCGCGATGCGCGGCTCCGCGCCCGCCGCCTGGCCCGGCGGCTCCGCGTCCGACTCCGGCGTCCCGGTCGCCGGCCTCGTCACCCTGGGCGCGGTCGCCGCCGTCGGCGGCACCGCCGCCTACGCCGTGGTCCGCGGCCGGCGGAAGCGGAGGGAGGCCGAGGAGCGGGCCGCCCTGGAGAGGCTCCGGGTCGTCGTCGACGAGGACATCACCGCCTTCGGCGAGGAGCTGGAACGACTCGACTTCCACCCCGCGGAACCCGGCGCCGACGAGGCGATGCGCGCCGACTACGAACAGGCCCTCGACTCCTACGACCGGGCGAAGTCCCTGATGGGCGGGGTGGAGCACCCGCACGAGGTCCGCGGGGTCACCCAGGTCCTGGAGGACGGGCGCTACTCCCTGGCGGTGCTCGACGCCCGCCGGGCCTCCCGGCCGCTGCCCGAGCGCCGGCCCCCCTGCTTCTTCGACCCCCGCCACGGCCCGTCCACCGCGGACCGCACCTGGACCCCGGCCGGCGGGGCCTCCCGCGAGGTCCCGGTCTGCGCCGCCGACGCGGCCCGCCTGGACGACGGCGAGGACCCCCACGCCCGCACGGTCGAGACCGACGCGGGCCGCCGCCCCTACTGGGAGGCGGGCCCGGCCTACGGCCCCTGGGCGGGCGGCTACTTCGGCGGTGGCCTCCTCCCCGGCCTCCTGGTGGGCACCATGCTGGGCTCCGCCCTCTCCACCCCCGCGTACGCCGCGGAGTACGGCGGCGGCGACTTCGGCGGCGACATCTCCTCCGGCGACTTCGGCGGGAGCGACTTCGGCGGTGGCGGCGACTTCGGGGGAGGCGGCTTCGGCGGCGGTGACTTCGGCGGCGGCGGCGATTTCGGCGGCGGAGGCTTCTGAGGGATCCGCGGCGGCTTCCGAAGGATCCGGTCCGGGACGGGCCGAGGCTCCCCCGGGTCGGCGCCGGCCCTCGTCAGACCAGCGGCTTCACCGACATCAGCAGGTGCCGGTGGCGGCCGTCGGCGCCGTCGGCGAGGAGGGCGCGCTGGCCGGGGCCGAGCAGATGGAGCCGTACGTCCTCGGCGGTGAACCGGGTCAGGGCGTCCAGCAGGTAGTTCGGGTTGAAGGCGACCGTCATGGCCCCGGCGCCGTCGAGGGCCGCCGGGAGCATCTGGGAGGCGACGTCGTCCTCGTACCCCGCGCGCAGCCGGAGGGACGTCCCCTCGAAGGCGAGCTGGACCGGGCTGTCCCCCTCGGCGACGACCGCGACCCGCCTCACGGCCTCGACGAGCGCGGCCCGGCCGGTGACCGCGACCGCGTGCTCGCCGAGGGCGAAGAGCTTGTCGTGGCGGGGGAGCCGGCCGTCGAGGAGCCGGGCCGTGGTGCGCAGGCCGGCGCGCTCGAAGCCGATGGAGTGCGCGTCGAGCCCGACCCTGGCCCGGCCGGCGCCGGCGAGGGAACGGGCGGTCTCGGTGAGGCGGCGGGCGGGGACCACCACGTCGGCGGGGGCGCCCCCGGCGGCCGGGTGCCACTCCAGGGTGCGGACCGCGTACCGGTAGCGGTCGGTGGCCGCCAGGGTCATCACCGCCCCGTCCAGGGCGAGCCGTATCCCGGTGAGGACCGGCAGCGAGTCGTCCCGTCCGGCCGCGGCCGCGACCTGACCGACCGCCTCCGCGAAGGCGCCGCCGTCGACCTCGCCGAGGACCGGAGGCAGCGCCGGGGCGGCCGGATAGGAGTCGAGCGGCAGCAGCGAGAGGCCGAAGCGGACGTCACCCGAGGTGACCGAGAGCCGGGCGTCCTCCACGGCGAGCACCGTCCGGCCCGGCGGCAGCACCTTGCAGATGTCGAGGAGCCGTCGGCCGAGCACCAGGGCGCGGCCCGGGGTCACGGTCCCCGCGGTCTCGACCTCCACGCGCGCGGAGGCCTCGTGGTCGAGCCCGGAGACGCTCAGCGCGCCCTCCTCGCCGGCCTCCAGGAGGAGTCCGCCGAGCACGGGCATCGGCGAACGGGCGGGCAGCACGCGCGCGGCCCACGCGACGGCTTCGGTCAGCACGGCACTGTCGATGTGGATCTCCATGCCGCCGACGCTAACGGCCGCCTCTGACAACGCCGTCGGGGTACGCCGAGCGCCCGCCGTCCGCCGGGGGCGGAGGGCGGGCGCGCTCGTGTGCGAGGCCTCGCGGGGAGGGTCAGGCGGCGTTCTTGATCGCGGAGATGTCGAAGTTCAGCTTCACCTTGTCGCTGACCATGACGCCGCCGGTCTCCAGGGCCGCGTTCCAGGTGAGGCCCCACTCGGAGCGGAGGATCTCGGCGGAGCCCTCGAAGCCGACGCGCTCGTTGCCGTACGGGTCGGTGGCGGAGCCGTTGAACTCCAGGTCGATGGAGAGCGGCTTGGTGACGTCCTTGATGGTCAGGTCGCCGGTGATCCGGTACTTGTCGCCGCCCAGCTGCGCCGCCTCGGTGGAGCGGAAGGTCATGAGCGGGAACTGCTCGGCGTCGAAGAAGTCGTCGCCGCGCAGGTGGTTGTCGCGGTCGCCGATGCCGGTGTCGATGGAGGCGATCTTGACGTCGATGGAGGCGCTGGAGGCCGCCGGGTCGCCGCCGTTCAGCTTCAGGGCGCCCTCGTGCTCGCCGAAGGAGCCGCGGACGTTGGTGACCATCGCGTGGCGGACGGTGAAGCCGATGCTGCTGTGCGCGGCGTCGATGGTGTAGTCGCCGGTCAGGGCGGCCAGGGCCGGGTCCACGGGGAGGGTGGCGGTGGCGGTGGTGGACTCGATGTTCTTGCGGCCGAAGAGACCCATGGCGTGCTCCTTGTCGGGGGGTGTGCGGTGAAGGCGGGGTGTTGTTGAACCTTCAACGAGAATGACTGTAGCCCCATTCCGTTCAATTTTCAACATCTATGGAGGATGTTCATCCGGACGGCCCCGGAGCGTTCGCCCGGACGGCCCCCTGCGAATCCCGACGCCCTCTGGCGGACGCGCGTAGAACTGCGGCATCATCCCCCTGCGCGACGGGCACGGAAGTGCCCCGCGAGCACACCGGCACCACCTGCACGTCCGGCCACCCACCCCACGGTCCCCAGCAGGAGGCATCCCCCGTGAAGCTCCGCTCCGTCCTCACCGCCCTGGCGCTCGTCCTCGGCGCCCTCTTCGCCCCCGGCTTCGGCGCCCTCGCCTCCACGGGCGAGGCCCACGCCGCCACCAAGATCAGTCACGCCACCGCGACCTCGATGTTCCGCAACTCCGGCATCACCTGGTCTTCCTCCGGAGGCTGCTCCGACCGGAACAACCCCACCTGCACCTCCTTCGAGCAGCTCAACCTCGCCACCGCCCAGGGCGCCCAGACCCTGAAGGGCGCCAGCGGCTGCGCCCTCAACATCACCGGAGGCACCGAGACCGGCCACGCGAGCGGCACCTACTCGCACTGGAACGGCTACAAGCTGGACTTCGCCAAGGCCACCTGCGTCACCAACTACGTCAAGAACACGTTCACCTACATCGGCGTGCGCGGGGACGGTGCCCCGCAGTGGCGCTCCGGCGCCGGCAACGTCTACGCCGACGAGGGCAACCACTGGGACGTGACCTTCTACAACTGCGGCGGCTGCTGAACCGCACACCACCGCCCGGCGCGGGCCCCCGTCACCCCGGGGGCCCGCGCTCCACTTTTGTGGGACCTCCACAAGTAAACAGGTCTCCTGGCTGTGGAGTCACTCCGTCGGCCCCACGGTTCTGTCCGTCCCCGCCAGGAATCGACACGCGAGACTGTACGGAGTCGACGGCGGGGTTTCCT
Organism: Streptomyces sp. NPDC056503; assembly: GCF_042794995.1. NCBI lineage: Bacteria > Bacillati > Actinomycetota > Actinomycetes > Kitasatosporales > Streptomycetaceae > Streptomyces > Streptomyces sp. NPDC056503. The sequence continues at coordinate 224 of NZ_JBHTST010000205.1, read as the reverse complement.
TGGTCGAGTTCGTAGGGTCGGTACATGACCCTTGTCGACGAGATCCCGAGTGAGCCCACCGACGCACGCGGCCGTGTCGCCGAACTGCACGTCCTGCGCGAGCAGGCGTTGGCGGGCCCCAGCGAGCGCGCGACCGAGGCCCAGCACGCGAAGGGCAAGCTGACCGCGCGTGAGCGGATCGAGCTGCTCCTCGACCCGGGTTCGTTCAGCGAGGTCGAGCAGCT
>NZ_JBHTST010000204.1:0-10285 GCF_042794995.1 Streptomyces sp. NPDC056503 | reverse complement strand
CGCCTATGCTCCTTGGCCCGGTCGCTGATGTAGCAAAACTGGGCACCCCGGTCCGGATGCTGCCTTCCTTCGAGGGTCTTGGCGTTGGCCTGGAGGCTGAACCCCTCCTCCCGCAGCAGGTCGGCGACGGTATCCGCCGAGATCCGGTGGCCCTGCCTGGTGAGCTCGCCGGCGAGTCTGCGGGTGGACTTCGTCGTCCACCGCAGCGGCGACATCGGATCCCCTCGCATATCCGGCTCGACCAGCGCCAGCAGCGCGGGCCGCAGTTCTGGATCCACCTCGGCGGCCCGCTTGCGCCCGCCGCCGGGACGGCGGACCCGGCCCAGAGGTTCGGCCCCCGCCTCCAACTCGTCCACTCCCTTGCGGACGGTGGTCTCGCTGACCTGAGCCGCCCGGGCGACCGCCCGGATCCCCCCCCGTGGCCCAGGATCCTGGCCTCGGCCCCCATCAGCAGACGGCGCTGCCGCTCGTCGAGGTGCGGGAACAACACCGCGAACTTCAGGTTGAGTTGACTGCGGACCTCGCCAGATATGCGCGTACCACGCCAACGAGCCGAACCGTGGGAAGCAACACCTTGATTCTCTGCGAGCCCTTAGCCAGCTGAGTACGACTCATTGGCCCTGGTGAGTACGAGGGCACGTGCTCACCTGTCGTCCTCGTCTTCGGTCATGTCGTACTCGTCGACGCCGAGCTCCGCGCCAGTGGCACTGAGGAAGTCCAGGACCTTGTGGTCCAGGTGCCAACCGAAGAGATTGGGGGCGTCAGCAGCACCCGGCTGGGCTTGGTCGGTGTCGTTGAAATAGCGCACGACGTTAAGCACTGATCCGCCGCCAGTGCTAGCCAGAAGCCTGGTGACGTCGGAGATGCGGTCCGTGTGGGGCTGGAGTCTGTCGAGAATGCGGGAGATCTGCTCATCGACGCGCAGGCCAGGGTCCCGGCATACGACCATCCACGCATGGTCGACTGGGACCATTGCCGGTTCGGTGATCCGGCTGCCTCGAACGGTTACCTCGTCGGGAGTGATCCCTAGCAGCGAGGTCATGTCAGCTGCCGAGGTGTGCCTGCTGAACAGCCCGAAGTAGGCGTACTGGTGAAGTGACATCCCGTGGAGGGTAGCCGCGCGGGAGACGGGCCGGCCGTGATTATGCGTGCCCCGACAGTCAGGCAGCCGCGGTGCCCGGAGGCGTCACCTGGTAGCACCGGCGGTCGCGGATCAAGGCCGGACAGGTCCATCCCCGCGAGCGCGGGGAGCAGAGAAGAACGATGGGATCTGAGGGCTGATGAGGCAGCGTGGCCTACGGGACGCCTTCCACAAGTGATCACGTAGAGCTACTCTTTGGTCTTTGTAGGTGAGGGGGTGTATGCGGTACGAGCAGCGTGCCTACGCGCGAGTGAAGTTCCTCGAGCTCATGGCGGAGTTGTACGAGAACGAGTTCGAAGACTTCTTTCATCGGCTCATGTGCTCGCGGTACCCGGACTTTCTGGATGTGCGTACTGCCGGGATTCTGGGAGACATGTCGGCCGATGGGCTCACGTTGCATTCTCGGAGGCTGTATGCCTGCTACGCCCCGCAGACCGTGAAGACAGCCAAGATCCGCGAGAAGTTCGAAGGCGATCTGGCTGGCGCGGTCACCAAGCGCAAAGACCAGTTCGACACGTTTGTGTTCGTGCACAACGACCGTCGTGGGGTGCATCCGGAGGTGGCGTCCCTGCTGTCGCAGGCAGCGACCCGCCAGGCCCGGCTTGCGCTTTGAGCAGATGGGCAGCCGGCACCTGTGGCAGGAATGCATGCGGCTCGACCAGATGGCGGCTGAGGACGTCCTGCGGTGTGAGATACCGATCAAGGAGATGACGTTCGGTATCGGGATGGATGATCTTGAGCCTCTCTTGAAGCAGCTTCAAGATCTGCGCACTGCTTCTGACCCGCTGATGGCCTTGCCGGATGTGCCCGTTGAGAAGCTCGTTTTCAACCGGCTCGAAGGTGAGGCGCGTGAGGACTTGCTCCGCGGGATGCGCCAGAGCCACCTCGTCGACGCCTTCTATGCAGGCGCCATGCAGGAGCTGGAACACGATGAGGTCGCACAGGGGTTCCGCGTGTACTACGAGCAGGTGCGCGAGGAGTGGGACGATCCTGAGGACGTGCTGTGGCAGCTTCAGATGTACGTTCTAGGCAACGCTCAGCCGCGCCCAAAGGTGCTGCGGGCTGCCCATGTGGTGCTCGCGCACTTCTTTGAGCGCTGTGACATCTTCGAAGCTCCGCCGGCAGGGTGGCAGCCTGCTCTCGGGATATCCGCGTGATCACTCCCACCAAGGGCATCGCGCCTGACCGATGCCTGCTCTCTGTCTGCGCTCAGATCCTGTTGCAGCTCGACGAGCCGCGGTCTGTGAGCCAGGCGTGGTCCCGTTTGAAGACCTGGCGAGCTGAGCACTCTCACCCCTCGCCCGTATCGTTCGGCTGGTTCGTCCTGGCGCTGGACGTGCTCTACACCATGGGTGCTGTAGAGCTGGACCAGGACGTCCTCGTTGCAAGGAGTACGCATGCTGCGCCGCTTGAGCGCTGACGACGGGCGCTTCAAGGAGGTGTCGTTCGTCGAAGGTCTGAACCTGATCGTCGCAGACACCACCGATGCGTCCTCGGACACCGACAGCCGCAACAGTGCGGGCAAGTCCAGCTTGATCGAGCTGCTTCACTTTCTCCTCGGGGCTCGGGCGACCAACACCACACTCGCCATGAACAAGGCGCTGCGGCACATCACGTTCGATCTGGAGATGGACTGGCCGAGTCTGAGAAGCCCGCTCAGCGTCCGCCGAAGCGGGCAACGTGCCGGGTTCGTGACCCTCGGCGAGGACGTGACCGGCATTGATGACGGCGCCATGTTCCCCCGTACGGGAGCGGTGGAACTGCCCGTCGAGCAGTGGACACAGTTGATCGAGCGGGACCTGTTCGGGCTGCGCGGCGATCATCAGGGTGTGAGCGGAAGAGTGCTGCTCTCCTTTCTCGCCCGGCGCATTTCTTCACACGGCTTCAACGAGCCGACCCGTACCTTCTCCCGGCAGTCCGCGCCGGAGGCCGCGTCGAACCTCGCCTATCTGCTCGGGCTGGACTGGCAGCTCGTCGACGAGTACCGGCAGCTGGCTGCCCGCAAAGCGACGCGTGCCCAGCTGAAGAAGGCGGTCGATGACCCCGTGTGGGGACGCATCGTGGGTTCCACAGCGGACCTTCGGGGCCAGATCACGCTGGCCGAAGCACAGGTGGAACGGCTTCGTGCGCAGGTTGCAGCTTTCCAAGTCGTTCCCGAGTACGAACGGCTCAAGGACAGGGCTGACGAGGTGAGCCGGCGTATCAAGCAGCTGGCGCAGGAGGATGTGATCGACCAGCACAACCTTGAGGAACTCCAGGCAGCCGTTATGGAGACCACTGACGTCGAGGTGGACTACCTGGAGCCTGTCTACCGGGAACTCGGCGTAGTTCTCAACGACCAGGTCCGCCGCCGGTTCGAGGACGTAAAGACCTTCCATCACTCTGTGGTCCGCAACCGTCGAGGATTCCTGGAAGAAGAGATAGCTGAACTCACCGAGAGGCTCTAGGCGCGCCGCTTGGAGAGGGCACGCCTCGGCGAGGACCAGGCGCGTCTTCTACGGGACCTGTCCGAGGGAGGAGCGTTGGAAGCACTGACAACGCTGCAGACGGCTCTCGGACGAGACGAGGCAGCGCTCCAGGCTCTGCGTCACCGCTTCGAAGCAGCACAGACTCTCGAGGCGAGCGCACGGCAGATCACCGCAAAGAGCGTGGAGCTGCAGCAGGCGGTCGACACCGACCTCCAAGAACGCCGTCAGCAGACCGATGAGGCCATCCCGCTGTTCTCGCATTACGCACAGCGTCTCTACGGGGAAGGACGCGAGGCGTATCTGGCCATCGAAGCCGGCCTCAACAGCCTGACCGTCACCCCACGCATCGACAGCGACGGCAGCCGCGGCATCAGCAACATGGTCATCTTCTGCTTCGACCTCACACTGGCGGTCCTCGCGCACAGACACGGTCGAGGCCCCGACTTCCTCATCCACGACAGCCACCTCTACGACGGCGTCGACGACCGGCAGGTCGCCGCCGCCTTGAAGCCCACCGCCGAAGTCACCGAGGAAGAGAACCTGCAGTACATCGTCACGATCAACACCGACAGCCTGGGCATTGCCGCCCAGCGCGGGTTCAACCCGGAGCCCTACATCCGCAGCCCCCGTCTCACCGACGAACACGAAGCCGGTGGCCTGTTCGGATTCCGCTTCAAAACCGCAGGCAAAAAATAGCCGTCCCAGACACTCAAGACGGATCCACACCCCGACTATCACCCGTTCGAATGATCAGATCTGCTTCGCACATTGAGCCTGCCGACTCCATACTTGACGGTCTGGGCAGAAACCATCGCCGCACGCGGGGAGCAGTCGGTGCACCGTCGAAGTACGGTAATGCGCTGCGACGGGCGACGTGAGGCGGGTCCTCGCCGGACCGCGCCGAGGGCCGCCGTGAATCCGCTCGCTGGTATGGGGACGCCGCGCGTAGACTTCGAGTGCATGCCCGACAACGAGAACATGCCCGAGACGCTGACCGCCAACATCGCGCGCAGCGCCTCCCACTCCCTGATCAAGGCCGCGGAGGCCGCCGTCACCGACGGCGTGATCATCCCCGCCGACCGCGAGATCGTGTTCGGCCCGCTGTACAGCTGGTGGCGGCTCGTGTGCCGGACCTCCGAGCTCGTTCTCCTCGCGGAAGAGCGGGGGTTCACGTCGGAAACGGGCCCGCTGGTGCGCAATGTCTTCAACCACACGTACGCGATGCAGTGGCTCGTCGACAACGGCGAGCTCGCCGTCTACGCGCTCCTGGAGGTCGGCGACGAAGTCGCCGAGAAGCTGTGCAAGAAGATGGAGGACACCGGCTGGGTCAACGCGGCGAAGTACCGGGCGTTGCGGGACGAGGCCGGGAAGGCCCCACGGTCGGATTACTCCGAGGCGGAGCGGGCGCAGATCGATCGGTTTAAGCACGAGCTGGGCAACGTCCATGACCTGCTCGACGGATACGGCAGCGCCGACCTCTACCCGGTATACAGCCACTTGTCGTCGCTCTCACACACCTCCGACCTCACGGCGAAGCTCTATCTGGAGTGGCCCGTCGGCACGACGACACCTCAGATACGGCTGAGGGCTCCGGAGTCGGGGGACGCCTTCGTGATCCATACGGCGCTGGCACTCCTGCAGACAGCTTCGATCGTCAGCCCGCTGATCGAGGGTGACCCGATGCAGAAGGCAATCGGCCAGGCGGCGGCAGACCTCGGGCTGGAAGGAGCACAGCTGCTGCCTGAGCGAGTCGTGAAGGCCGTCAAGACGAACAGCCGCCGGGGCCGCCGCAAGAGGTGAGGTGGGCATCACTCTGGGCAGCGTCGAGTGGGGCCCATCCCCGCGCGTACGGGGAGCAGCTTGGCCTGAACGGCGAGCAGATGCAGCGTGTGGGACCATCCCCGCGTGCACAGGGAGCAGAAGGGGAAGGGTACGCCGCCATTCCTTGATTGGGGTCCATCCCCGCAGGGGGCAGGAAGCAGCCGTCGGGGTCGCCGGCGAGGGAGATGAGGTCGGGGCCATCCCCCCACGGGCAGGGAGCAGAGGTCGACTTCACCCCGGGCGAGGGCGGCGTGAGGGCCACTGGCTTTGTTGGTGAGTTTCAGGTTCTGGCACAGATCTTGGGGAGCCGTCGCGGAGCGTGACATCGTCGTTCGATTGCGAGGGCCTGGCTCGTACGAGACGGCGTACGCCTTGTGGCCTGACGACCGGAAGTGACGCTCCCTCAGGTGCATTCCGTTCGCTGCCGTGGTCGGCGGTGGGCGGTGATGGTGCTGGGCATGCAGACCGACGCACCGTTCTGGGACTCGCTGGTGTTCGATGGGATCGACGAGGTGGAGGTCGAGGCGGTCACGGCCGCGTTCGGCACGGCCGAGGCGGTGGCGAGAGGCCGCGCGACCGGTGCTGGCTGTCCGGACTGCGGCCTCTTCTCGGACCGAGTCCACGACCGCTACCAGCGCAGGCTGAAGGACCTTCCGATCGCTGAGCAGGGCTTTGTGATCCGGCTGACGGTCCGGCGCTTCATCTGTGGGGCGGCGGACTGTCCGCGTCGGACGTTCGCCGAGCCGTTCTCCCGGCTGACCGTCCCGCACGCACGGTTCACTACGCGGCTCAACCACGCCCTGGAACGAGTGGGGCTCGCGCTGGCCGGGCGGGCCGGCGCTCGGCTGGCTGCCCAGCTGGGCTTCGGCGCGGGAAGGATGACCTTGTTACGCAGGGTCATGGCCCTGCCCGATCCAGGCTTCAGCACTCCGCAGGTTCTGGGCGTGGACGACTTCGCGATCCGCCGCGGCCAGACCTACTCCACCATCCTGACCAGCGTCGAAGACCACCGCGTGGTCGATGTGCTCCCGGCGCGTGAAGCCGGGCCACTGGCAGCCTGGCTGATCCGCCATCCCGGCGTGGAGATCATCTGCCGGGACCGGGCAGGCGCCTACGCCGAGGGCGCCCGGCGCGGTGCCCCCGACGCTCTGCAGGTCGCCGACCGGTTCCATCTGTGGCAGGGACTCAGCCGGGCCGTGGAAACCTGCGTCGCCGCCCACCGACACTGCCTGCGCAACCCGCCGCCCCTCGGCATGCCGCCAGAGGCCCCCCGGCCAGCTTCCGGCCAGCCGCAGAACGACGCGGCGCCCGTCGGCCGGCGGGCCGAGCGCAAGAAGGCCGCACACACCCTGGTCCACGAGATGCTTGCCCAGGGTCACTCACGCCGGGCGATCGCCCGGCACCTGGGCTGGGGCCTCAACACCGTGCTCCGATACGCGAACGCCGCACGCTGGCAGGACACCATCCGCGACAACCGGCCCCGGCCCAGCAGACTCGACCCCTACAAGCCCTACCTGGAACGACGATTCGCCGAGGGATGCACCAGCGTCACCCGCCTCCACGGTGAACTCCGCGCCGACAACGCGCCCGTTACCTACCAGATGGTTCGCGCCCACATCGCCACCCTGCGCACGGCTCCGGCCGGGGCGCCGCCCCGGCCGCCGACAGTGCGGCAAGTGACCGGCTGGCTCACCCGGCACCCCACCGCGCTGAGCGAGGACGACCGCACCAGCCTGAAGGAGGTCCTGGCCCGCTGCCCCGAGCTGGACACGGCCGCCGGACATGTCCGGGACTTCGGGGAGATACTCACCGACCGTCTCGGCTCCACACTCCCCACCTGGATCGATGCAGTCGACGCCAGCCAGCTGCCCGGCCTCACTGGCTTCGCACTTCACATGCTCCGGGACCTCGACGCCGTAACAGCCGGCCTCACCCTCGACTGGAGCTCCGGCAGCATCGAGGGCGCCGTGAACCGCATCAAAAAGATCAAGAGGCAGCTCTACGGCCGAGCCGGCTTCGAACTACTCCGCAAAATGATCTTGCTCCAGTAGTTCCTCGCGCCCATGCGGCTCTGCTGCTGGTCGGCACCTTCGAGGTCAGAGCTCGGTCGTCCAAACCCGACAGGGTGCTCACTCGGTGCCAGCCACAGCTCAGGCTGCGACTCTCAGCTCTTCGGGCAAAAGTACGCTGCCCTCATGACGCTCTACTTCGACGCGGCGGCGGTGCTGTTCCAGGTGTACCCGAGCTGTAACGGTCGCTGGGAGGACCGCCTGTGGCTCAACGTCCCGGGGCCGGTGTACGGCGCCGAGACCGATAACTGCGCGACAGGTCGACTCGAAGCCCCGCGTCACATCCACTACGGCGGTCAGTACTTCACTGAGTACGTATACCGCCAGCCGCGCACATCGGACGAGGTGAGGGAGGTCCTCAGTGCCATCGAGGCGGACCCCATGGACGGCTACGCCTGGGACGGAGACCAGCGGTGGACACCGGAGTTGGTCCGGGAGTGGTGGCGGGACCGGGAGCGGATCCTGGAGTACCTGAGAGACCAGGTGCACGAGTGGGAGCGGTACGACCGATGGATCCCGAACCAGCGAGCAGTGGAGGGCGCCCTGGACTTTGCGGCCTACATCGCTGGCGGCACCGACTCCGGAAGCCTGGAGACGGACCTGCAGATCTACCTCTACTGGCTACAGGAACGCCGCTCTCCCACCCCGGCCGACCGACTGCCCGAGCTCTAGACCGGTATACACCGACTTACCTAAAACAGGACAGCAGCACGGCAGCCTCACATGACCCTGTAGCCACCACAGGTCGGACGACGGAACCCGAGACCACGGCAACGAGAGGTGCGGCAGAACCAGGGCCATCCTCCCAATCGAACGCAAACATCACGCTCCGCGACTGTCCCCAAGATCTGTGCCAGAACCGTTCAGCAGCAGCGTTTGTCTGCCGGTTTGGGCGTCAGTTGGTGATCACTGGGCCTTGGAATGTTCACGAGAGATAGCGTCAGCGCACGGGCCAGCGTGGCCTGGGCCGCTGGCCCGAGTGCCAGGGCGACATGTTGGCGCCCCGGAAGGACGTTCGCTGCCTGCCCTCTAACCTCTCCTCTTGAGGGGTGGGATTATGGAAAAGACGATCTTGGTTGAGTCCATCAGGTACTCCGCCGTGTGCCAGGAATGCGGCGCCGAGGCGGAGTGGTGCGGTGTTCAGGCGCTGGTGGGCGAGGCACTGCGGTGGGATGTTGAGACGACGTGTCCGGCCTGCAAGTTTGCCCTGGCTGTGTGTGGCGGTGACCTGCCGGAGGAACTGCGTGGCCGCCTGCTCTCCGAGCACGGGCGGGCAAGGTTGCGGGTAGCCCCGCCGGCGAAGAACGCCGCTATCATGCGGGTTCTGCGGGCGGAACTCGGCATCGGCCTGGACGGCGTCCGGGCCGTTCTGGATCAGGTCTTGACCGGGCAGTACTCAGGAACCCTGCCTGAAATGGAGCTCCTGGCGCGGAAGCTGCGGGCATCAGGCATCGAAGCCGCCGCTTCACGAACGGCAGATTGAGCGAACCTGCTGGGCGGAACGACTGGATTCGGCGAGGACGGCCCGCCGCCCGGAGGACGGCGGGCCGTCGAGGTAGGTAACGGCAGAGATCAGCCGGCCTTGGCCGCCTCCTCGGCGCGAGCTCGGGTGCTGGCGAGGCGGTAGGAGTCGGTGCCGGTCTCGATGATGGTGCCGTTGAAGGTGAGGCGGTCGACAATGGCCGCGCAGAGCCGAGGGTCGGTGAACGTCTTGGTCCAGCCGCCGAAAGACTCGTTGGAGGCGATGGCCACGCTGTTCTTCTCTTCACGTTCGGTCAGGACCTGGAAGAGGAGTTCGGCGTCGCGGCGGTCGAGTTCCATGTAGCCGAGTTCGTCGATGCAGAGCAGGTCGACGCGGCCGTAGCGGGCGATCGTCTTGGAGAGCTGCTTCTCGTCGGCGGCCTCGACGAGCTCGTTGACGAGCTTCGTGGCCAGCACGTACTTGACCCGGTAGCCAGCCATTGCGGCCTCGGTGCCGAGCGCGATCAGCATGTGGGACTTGCCGGTCCCGGAGTCGCCGATCAGGCAGAGCGGCTGACTCTTCTTGATCCATTCGCAGCTGGCGAGTGTGTGGATGGTGGCCGCGTCGATGTTCGGGTTCGCGTCGAAGTCGAAGGTCCGCAACGACTTGTCCCGGGGGAACCCGGCCGCCTTGATGCGCCGTTCCGAACGGTGCCGGGACCGGTCGTCACACTCGGCCATCAGCAGCTCGGCGAGGAAGCCGCGGTAGGTCATCTGGTCCTTCAGCGCCCGGTCGGCGATGTCGGAGAGCTCGTTTCTGATCGAGGGGAGCCGCAGCAGGCGGCAGGCGGTGTCGATGGCTGTGGTGGCGGCCTGCTCGGTCAAGCCTCGCTGGCGGGGCAGGGTCACTGTGCTTCTCCCTCGCGGTGTTCACCGCCGCTGGCGCGACGGTGTCGGAGCAGTTGGTCGTAGTGGGTCACCGAGGGCAGCGGCCTGGTGTCCGGGGGAAGATGCGCGAGCCGCCACTCGTGCAGAAACGTCACGGTCGCCCCCGCGGCACCGACCGGCGAAGAATTTCCGGCGGGTTCGTCTTCGGCCTGGGCGATCTTGCGGGCTTCGAGGGCGACCGCGTCCGCGGTCAGGGCCCCGGCCCGCAGAGCCATCGCGAGGCCGGCGACCAGGTGCTCATGCGAGACGTACCGGGCCAGCAGCACCTCGATCAAGGCTCGTGTGTCGGCGTACACGTGAACGTCCCCACCCGCGTACGGATGAAAAGGGACAGTTGTTGATGCGTTGAGACCTGCTGCTCGGCACTCTGCTGCTTG
>NZ_JBHTST010000203.1:0-10312 GCF_042794995.1 Streptomyces sp. NPDC056503 | reverse complement strand
GGCCGGGGCCGTCTGCTCCCGTTCCTGCCCGCTCACCGCACCCCGGAGGTCCTGATGCCCGCCACCCAGACCCTGACGTCCCACCGGCCCAGCATCGACGAGGTGGTCGACGCCGAGACGCTCGCGCTCCTGGACGAGCTCGACGTCCCGCTCTCCGCCGACTTCGACGACGCCGAGGTCGACCTCGACGTCACCTGGGGCACGCCGCTGGAGATGCACGAGCCGGCGTGCACCGCCAGGGAGATGCGCCGGTACGCGGCCGTAGTCCTGACCGTCCCGCCCGACCGCCGCCAAGAGCTCGCCCTCGCGCACGGCGCCGAGATCTCCGCCCGCGTGGACGCTGGCCGCGACATCCTTGCCGCCGATCCCTCGATCGCCGCCCGTGTCCGCGAGCGCCTGGTCGACGTCCTCATCCCCCACGCCGCCCAGCTGCGCCGGGCGATCCGCTCCGGCTGCCGCCCCGAGTACGCCGCCGCCTGACCAACCGGCTCCGGACGGACGCCCACGATCAACGGCCACCCCTACTGCGCTGAGGGGTGGCCGCTGGTCGTGGCCGGTCGTACGACCCGCCAAAACGAGCGACAGCCCCGGGGATTGCGCCCCCGAGGCTGTCCAGGACCTGACTGGAGGACCTGATGCCCGACAGCATCGCACAGCACCCGACGGACTCCGACACGGACATGGACGAGGCCCTGCGCCGCGTCCGCTCGGGACGGTGACCACCATGGACTGGCGCCACAACGCGGTCTGCCGCGAGGAAGACCCCGAGCTGTTCTTCCCCATCGGCACCACCGGGCCCGCCCTGCTGCAGATCGTGGAAGCCAAGTCCGTCTGCCGCCGCTGCCCCGTCATGGAGGCGTGTCTGCAGTGGGCGCTGGAGTCCGGGCAGGACGAGGGCGTCTGGGGCGGCCTGTCGGAGAACGAGCGGCGGGCGATGAAGCGCCGCGCCGCCCGCAACCGCGCCCGCGTCGGACAGGGGGCGACGGCATGACGAACATCCTGGCCGTCCTGACCGCGCCCCTGCGGCACCTGTGGCAGTGCCCCACGTGCAGCTGCTGGTGGGAGACCCCGTCCTGCCAGAAGTGCTGATCCGACACCGAGCGTCGCTCCGCCGACTGTCGGGCTCCCGGTCACCGTGACCGCCGACCGGGAGCCCGATCAAGATCCCTTCCCGCTTGATCGCACGCGCCTTCACCGGCAGCCCGCCTGACGGGCCGCCGGCCTTTCGCACGCCCTCTCCCGGGCATCGGCTTGGGCCGACGCCCGTCATCCAGGAGGCACCATGCGCACCATCCGCCGCGACGGCTGGACCGCCGCCGACTACGACTCCGAGCAGATCCTCCACCAGCTCGGGCACCGCGACGCCGCCGCCCGGGTCACCCGGGCCCGCCGCGCCCGCCCGCTCCGCCGGGCCTGGCGCACGCTGCGCGCCCGGCTCCGCCGCCCCGCCCTCGCCGAGACGCTGGCGCCGGGCATCGACTGGGTCGCGGCCCGGGCGGCGGCCGACGCCGTCAACCGTGGCGACACCGACGAGGCCGACCGCATCGTCCAGGCCACCGCCGACCCGCGCGGCACCGCCTTCGCGGCCTTCCGCTTCGTCGGCGTCAAGTGACCCCTTCCTGCCTGTCGGTTGCCTCCCCCGCCCGTCCCGGCCCGTGTGCCGGTACGGACGGGGCCGAGGGGAGCCGGACAGCACGGCCCCACCCACCAGCACACCGAGGTGACCTCGTGCGCGACAGCGCCCAGCACGCCATCACCGTTCCCGCCGCCGGGTTCTGCCAGGGCCAGTACGTCCTGTACCGCGACCCGGAGAACTTCTGGACCGAGGCCGGCCACACCTTCGTCTGCCGTGTCGACCGGGTCGGCCTCCACAACACCTACTACCTGACCCCGCTGGCGGCGGGCCGCCCGATCCCCTTCGCGAGCCCGGACTACATGCGGCTGCTGCCCGCCGCCGACGCGATGCGCGACATCGACACCGCCCCGCTGAACAGCGACGGCACGGTCGACGACATGACCGCGGCCGCGATGGCGTGGCTCACCCAGCAGCGCGCGACCGCCAACCAGCGGCCCGAGCTGCCCGAGCTGCCCGAGCACTGCTGACCACTGCTCACGCAGACAGCCCTCCAAGCCCCCGGCATTTCAGCTGCCGGGGCCTCGGAGGGCCTGGTCACGACCCTACCGGCCGACGCCGATCCGCGGTGACCTCTTGCACGAGGCGCCGGAAAGAGAGGACATCCCCGTGGCCAACACCACCACCCGGCGCAGGCGCAAGCCCGCTCCGACCGCGAAGACCCGAGGCGGGAACGCCAAGACGTCGGCGCCTCTGGACACCGTCCCCACCCAGGCCGCCGCCCCCGAGACGAGCGTGCCGCCGGTGTTCGAGGAGGCCGACCCGGTCCTGGCCGACACCGCCGACCGCGGCGCCGACCTGCGGGACCTGGCCACCGACGACGCCGCGCGGATCCTCGCCGACGGCGAGCAGCGGGCCGCTGAACTCCTGGACGGCGCCCGGACCGAGGCCGCTTCGATCACCGAGGCGGCCACGGCCGAGCAGACCCGGCTCCTGGCCGCCGCGACGGCCGACGCCGACCGGATGCGCGAGGAGGTCGCCACCAGCGCGGCCGCGGACGCCGAGCAGGTCCTGGCCGACGCCGAGACGAAGGCCGAGCAGCTGCTCGCCGGCGCGCGCGGCCAGGCCGACACCGCCACGACGACCGCGACCGCCGAGGCCGAGAAGGTCATCGCCGACGCCCGCCGCCAGGCGCAGGAGGTCACCGCCACGGCGGCCGCGCAGGCCGACGAGGTGCAGGCCCAGGCCGCCCGCGCCGCCGAGAAGGCCCTCGCCGACGCGGAGGCCAAGCGCGCCGAGCTGCTCGCGGCTGCGGAGCGCACCGCGGCCGAGACCCGCACCCGTGCCACCACCGACGCCGAACAGTTCCTGCAGCGGGCGCGTGGCGAGGCCGACCGGATGCGCGAGAGCGCGGACGACCAGGCCACGCAGGTGCGGGCCGGAGCCGAGAAGGCCGCGGCCGGGCTTCGTCAGGACGCCGAGCGCGCCCTGGACGACGCCCGCGCCTCCGCCGAGGAGCTGCGGTTCGTCACCGGCAAGGACGTCGCCTGGCTGCGCGAGCAGGCGGAGACGGACGCGAAGACGGCCCGGGCGGCGGCGGCCAGGGCCACGGCCGATCAGGCCGCCGCTGCGCAGGTGCGTGCCGAGGCGGAGCGGATCCTCGAGGCGGCGACGCAGCGCACCGTGCAGCGGGCCCGCCGCCGGGAGATCAAGGCGGAGTCGCGCGCCAAGCGGGCCAAGGCCCGCAACGACGCCCGGCCCGCTGGCGGAGTGCCGCCGCTGTCCGGGCAGGAGCTGCTCCTGGTCGTCGGGATCGTCCTGGCGGCCGCGGTCGTCTCCACCCTCGGCCTGCTCTCCTCCTACACCGCGTTGGAGGCCAAGGCCGCCGCGTGGGGCTGGGAGTGGCCGTGGCTGCTGCCGGTCGGCATCGACGTCGCCATCCCCGCGTTCACCGGCGCCAACCTGATCCTGATCCGGATGGGCATGGAGCTGCGCTGGATCCGCTGGGTGCCCCGCGTGCTGACGGCGGTGACCGTCTACCTGAACTGGAACGCCTCCGACTCCGCGTCGGGCCGCATCGGGCACGCCGCCCTCACCCTGCTGTGGGTGGTGTTCTCGGAGATCGCCTCCCACGTGTACGCCACGAGGATCGGCGCGGTCACCGGCAAGGTCAGGATGGAGACGGTGCGGCGCTCGCGCTGGATCCTCGCCCCGCTCCCCACCGCCCGGCTGCGCCGCCGGATGATCCTGTGGGAGATCACCTCCTACGACGAGGCGCTCACCCGCCTTCAGCAGGAGACCTGGCTGCGAGCGCGCCTGCGCGAGCAGTACGGCCTGCTGTGGCGGTGGAAGGCTCCGCTGGAGCAGCGGATGGCGCTCAAGCTCGGCTCCGCGCCCGCCGCGCTGGCCGACACGCTCACCCCCGACGACGCTCACACCATCGAGCGCGTCGAAGAGAGCGCTGACGCTCACGACGCTCACCCGGAACCGAGCGGCGCTCACCCCGAGATGAGCGCGCTCACCCTCGGGGATGCCGACGGCGAGCGTGAGCGTCCGGCGCTCACCGCGGGCGCTCACACCGATGAGCGCACCGCCGAGGACGACGACGCTCACCGAGCGGACAGCCCTCGAACGCGCAGCGAACGGGACGCGCTTACCGAGCGCCGCCACGACCGCATCCGCCTCCTCTACACCGAGCTCGGGCGCCGTCCGCAGTGGACGGAGATCCGCGACGCGCTCACCGACGCGGGCCTGTCTGACGAGCCCGTTTCCCGCCCCACCGCCCAGCGCCTGCGCGAGCAGGTCGAAGAGAGCGCCCAGGACGCGCTGGCGAGCGCGAAGGCGAGCGCCTGAGCACCTGAGCGCCCGCACCCCTCGCACCATCCCTGCCGCTCATGGTCGCCCCCGGTCCGCGCTCACGCTCCCGAGTGTGAGCGCGGACCGGTGACGGCCACGGCCGGCAGGCCGCTCACCCACACATGCCGCCGCTGAACTTCGCCTCCGGCCCGCCGGAGACGGACTTGAGCGGTCGCGACCACCGAACCGAGAGGAGCCACCAGCCATGTCCGGCATCGACTGGGACAAGGAGCTCAGCCTCATGACCCCCCAGCCCCAGCCCCCGACCCCTCAGACCCCCGCCCCTCAGGCCCCGGAGAAGTCGGAGAAGCCTGCGACCTCGAGGTTTTCCGCCGCGGTCGACGGGATGCGCCGCAACACCGCGGCCCTCGCCGTGTGCGGCACGATCGCCGTCGTCGCCGTGTGCGGAACGGTCATCGCCGTCACCAACATGCAGGCCGACGAGGCCGCCCAGGACCGTGCGCGCGCCCAGCAGGACGCCGCGAACGCCCTGGTCGAGGCCGAGGCCGACAAACAGCGGGCAAAGATCGAGGAGTCCGCGGCCAAGGCCGCGTACGAGCGGGAGATGACCGTCTACCGCGAGTGCATGAAGGGCCGCGCGGCGTCGGTCGCCAAGGCGTCCTCCTGGGAGGTCTCCCGGATCCCCGAGTGCCCGGCCCCGGTCTTCAGCGGCACCTCCGCCAGGGCCCAGCAGCCCGCCGGCGCCGGTTCCAGCAGCGGCATCACCTCCAGCCCGTGGCTGTGGGTGGCGCTCGTCGGCGGCGGCGGATTCATCGCCTACAAGAAGCTTTCCGTGACCTCCGGTTCTGGCGCGGTAACCCCCGTAAACAGCAAGGGATTCACCTTCGAGAAGGGTGCGTGACATGACGCTTCAGTTCTTCGCCCTCGCCCTGTTCTGCTGGGCCCTCTTCTTCACCTTCAAGAAGACCAAGGGAAAGCAGATGGTGGTGTGCATCATGCTCATCGTCTCCGGCATCTTCCTGCCGTACACGCCGTTCAGCGAGTCGATCCGCGGCACGCTCGAGTCGGTTTTCAACACGGCGAACACGACCGTGAACAACATCGGCTCGGCGTCGCACTGAGTGACCGATCGCGGTTACCGGTTACCGGTTACAGCCCTCAGGGACCCCTCGAACCCCCCGCCGGAGTGTCCGAACCGGGGGTTCCGGGGGGCCTGTAACCGGTAACCGGTAACCGACCTCAACCACCCAGAGTCATAGAAGGGAGGGTCATGGAACTGCTCTTGCTCCTCGCCATCAGCTACGTGTTCGGCGTGGAGAAAACGCATGGGAAATACGAGCAGGCGGGAATGAAGAAACCTGCTGCTAAAACAAAAGAGAAGTGGAATCCGGCCCGGGCGCCGGACACATTCCGAAACACGCCGTACAACATCGCGGCGAAAACGCATTACGGCCTTCTGGCTGGCGCTCATATGGCCGGTGGCCTGCGTGACGGATGGCGCTCGGCTTACCTCAAGAAGCCAACCGATGCACCTTCCGTTTCCCCTTCCGCAGACCCCTCTGCGGCGAAGTCGTCGAAGGGGAAGCCGTCCTCGGCGACGCCGACGGGGACCTCGTCCTCGCCGACGCCGCCGACCGGATCTTCTTCCTCGGCGACCCCGCCGACGGGTTCTTCGTCCTCGACGGTGCCCCCGGCGGGGGCCTCGTCCTCGACGCCGCCGACGCCTCCACCGCCGACGCCTCCACCGCCGTCCGCACCTCCACCGCCGTCCGCGCCCCCACCGCCGACGGCGCCCCCTCCCCCGACGGCGCCTCCGCCGCCGACGACCCCGCCGGTGACGGTGCCGCCGGGGTCCGCAGTCCCGCCCGCGGGCACCATCCCGCGGCCCCGCCCCGTCCCCCTGCCCGACCACATCCGGAAGGACCCCGCGATGCAGCCCAACCCGCCCGTCCCGCACGCCGCGACCGTCGACGACAAGGGCATCCACGTCACGACCGCCGCCGGGAAGTCCCGCACCTACAGCGGCGGCGAGGTCATGACCCTCACCCAGGTCATCGACCTCGCCGACGGCTCGGCCACCCTGTGCCAGGCCAGCACCGACACCGCCCTGGAGCTCATGGACGAGGCCCTGGAGCTGGCCACCGACTGCGACACGCTCATCGCCGACATCACCGCCAAGGGCGTCGGCGCGAACCTGATCGCGAAGTGCGAGGTGCTCAAGGAGCAGCTCGACCTCCAGGCCGCCGCCGCCAAGGACGTCCACGACCAGATCCAGGGCGGCGAGGAGGCGTGCCGCACCGCCTCGGCGAACGCCGAGGTCCGGCACGGCGGGATTTTCCGGGCCGTCGCCGACTCCCCCCTGACCCGGCCCGCCGAGCGCGACTTCTACAACGCCCGCTGACCTAGAGACAGGAGAGGCCCCGCATGAGCGCCACCGAGACCCTGAAGGACGTCGCCACCTACGCGGCGCTGCGCACCAAGCTGGCCTGGCTTACCCACAAGGTCCACGCGCACGCCCAGACCGTCACCAAGCTCGCCGCGGACGTCGACGACGCCGCCGAGCAGATGCTGGACGCCGCCGAGACGATGAAGGCGCTGGCCGTCGACGACGCGACCACCAGCGAGTTCGCCGACGCGGCGCTGACCATGACCGGCGTCAAGGAGGCGGCCGGCGCTTACACGTCCGCCGCCGACAGCGCCGCCGCGGCCGCCGACGACGCGAAGACGACCACCGAGAACGACCACGGCGGCATCGCCGACGCCGTCGCCACCTCCCCCGTCGACATGGCCGAAGCCGGCTTCTACGCCCAGAGTTAAGGAGTCCAGGACCATGGGGCCGACCCGAGTTCAGTTCGTTCAGTACGCGCCTGCCGCGCTCGCGGTGGTGCCTCTCGTGGCCGGCCCCTGGTCCGCCCTCGCCGCCGCAGCGGCCGGAGCCGGAGCGTGGGCCGTCGGCGCCTCCGCTCCCGTTCTGCGGTCCCTGATCGCGTGCGGGCTCACGACCACCGGCTGCGGCATCGCCGCCAGCGAGGTCCTGGCCGCCGGCGTGAACCCGCTGATCGCGCTCGGGCTCGCGGTTCCGGCCGGGGCGGCCGCCCTCGCGCACCACCGCAACCTCGCCAGCCACATGCCCGCCGCCGAGCTCACGCCCGCGACCTTGACCACGGGCGCGGGGACGGCCACCGGGCAGACGTCGCAGGCGCAGCTCATCACCGCCTGGTGGCGCGAGTACATCTCCGGTCCCACCCAGACCGAGGGCCGCGTCCTCATCCAGGCCGGGGCCAGCCTGGAGCACCTCGGCCTCGAGATCGACGGCGAGCGCGTGGCGTTCACCGGGATCATCACCCTGCCCCAGGGGCAGCAGGTGCGGGTGAAGGCCGCCGACATCGCCTCCGTTTACCAGATCCCCGTCTCTCAGATCGAGCTGGGCGACCCCAAGCACTACGCGCCCAACGCCTTGCCGGTCACCGTGCATCTGAAGGTCCCGGCGGCGCAGCCGCAGATCGCGGCCGGTGCCCCCACAACTCCCGAGGAGCTGTGGGCCGCCTACGTCGGCGTACCGGAAGGCGCGATGCCCGGCACCTTCCTGACCGTCACCCGCTACGACGGGCCACTGGACTGGGAGGGCATCGCGACCCGCGACCGCCGGGCGATCGGCACCGTCAACCTCCAAGACCTCGCGGGCAACTTGGACCTGGAAACGATCCAGATCGCTCTGGCCCCCGGCGACAAGCCGTCGCAGATGGGGATCCGGGTGATGCGGGAGCACGCGCTGATGCACGGCACGATGCTCTCCTCGGTCCTGGACGAGCTGTCGATGGACTCGCGCGGCTACGTCCGCGCCGGCACCTACGTCGACGGCCGAGCCGCCCTCCTGCCCCTCGCCCAGCCCGGCTCCGGCGCCCGCCACCTCTACCTCGTCGGCGGATCACGGTCGGGCAAGTCGGGGCTGCTGGAACAGGTCCTGCTCTCCGCCCACCGCTCCGGCATCGCGGTGATCCTGGCCTCCCCGCAGGCCGGGACCATCGCCGGCGCCTCGCTGTCCGCGTATCTCGGGGACGGCCTGGACGAGGCGATGGGCGCGCTGCGCCTGGCCTACGCGCTGATGCTCGACCGCGAAGCCCGCTACCGCAGCCCGGCGTTCCCGTTCACCGACCCGCTGGTCCTGGTCGTCATCGACGAGGCCCACATGCTGCTGTCGGCCTCCTCCCCGTACCACGCGGAGGCGAAGGCGATCGTGGAGCAGCTGACCCGCCGGTCCCTCAAGCGGGGTATCGGCGTCGTGCTGGCCACCCAGACCCCGCTGGCCGAAGACCTCGGCAACTCCACGGTCATCCGCTCTCAGCTCCTCATCGGCGGTGGGGCGGTGTTCCTGCGCTGCGCGAAGGGGCAGGGCTCGCTGGTCGGGGCGAACGCGGTGGAGGGTGCGGAGGGCATCGACCTGTCGATGATCCCCTCGCAGTGGCCGGGCCAGTATGCCAAGGTCGCCGACCGGGACATGTCCGGCCTGGCCACCGAGGCCGCCGCCGCTCCTGAGGACGGCACCTTCGGCCTGGGCTACCTCCTCACCCCGGGTTCGCAGGCTGTGCAGTTCCGCTCCCTGCACCTGGACGTGCCGCCGGTCGCTCTGGCCGGAGGCGAGCCGGTGGGGATCGAGGACTGCGACGCCTGGCGTGAGCGAGACGCGATCGCCCAGACGCCGATGGTCGACAAGCGCGGCAAGAACCTCATCGGCAGCCTCGCCGACCTCCTTGCCGCGGCCGAGGGCGCCCTCTCCGCACAGGAGCCGGCGGCCCACCACATCCCCGCCGGTCTCCACGCCGTCCCCGGGCCCGCCCGGCCGGGTGGAGCACTGGCTGCGTCCGAAGGACAGGAGCTGATCAAGCCGCGCATCCTCGAGCTCCTGCAGGAGCACTCCATCCCGATGACCGCCGAAACCATCGCCCGGAAGCTCGAGACCTCTGCGAAGAACATCAAGCCCAGGTTGTCCGAGCTGAAGAAGCGGGGCGAGGTCACCAACGAGAACGGCCTGTGGAGGGCAGCATGAACACCCACACGAAGACCGACTTCAGCCCCGTCGACCAGGACCTGTACGCGGCGGCGTTCCGACTCCTCGACCCCGACCCCACCCCGGAACCCGCCGCCCCCGCCGCCCCTGCGGCCCTCACGGCGCCCGCACAGGCTCCTCTCATCGCCGTCCAGCCGGTGCGCCTGACCGGCCCGGTCGAGAAGACCCTCACCGACGCGCTCACGTTCCTCGACACCCACGGCTGGACCAGGTACAGCCTCATCAACACCGAGGGCGCCCGCTGCTCCATCGGCGCCCTGCGCGCCGCGGCCGGCGCGCGCAACGCCGCCTACTGCGACGCCGGGAACCTCCTCCTTGACGAGGCCCGCCGCCAGCACGGCAGGAAGTGGCAGACCATCCCGTCCTGGAACGACTCCCACAGCGGAGCGCAGGTGCGTAGCGTGTGGGAGGCCGCCATCCGGCGCGCCCACCACATGAGCATCTGACCCGGTTGGAGCTGCCCGTGTCGTTCTCGTTCACCAACCCCGAGTCGAGCCGCGACGACGGCCGGTCGTTCTCGTTCACCAGCCCGCAGCCGGGCGGCGACGACGGCCGGTCGTTCTCGTTCACCGGCTCGGACCCGGCCGACATCGACAGGCAGCTCCAGGCGATCACCGACATGGCCACTGAGATCATCCGCCGTGTCGAAGACGTCCGCAGGCAGATCAACACCTGATCGTCTTCTCCGCCCTGACGCGGAGACACCCGCACCCAGCTCGGCATTACGCCCCGCCCGGATCTCTTCCGATGCTGTTGGCGAATTCGGGGGCGCGCGTGACGTCGGCCTTCAAGACCCGGTTGTGGTCTTGAAGGCCGGCGGTGTCGGGTGGGGTGGGGTGGGGTGTGGTTGGAGG
>NZ_JBHTST010000202.1:0-10355 GCF_042794995.1 Streptomyces sp. NPDC056503 | reverse complement strand
ACCGCCGCCGCGAACGGAGCGATCTTCGCCTCCGCCAGCGCACGCACCGACTCCCGGAGCATCTCGTGCTCCTCGGAGGTCCGGTACAGGTCGAAATCAGCAGATCCCGCCACGTTCACTCACTCCCACGCTTGCTAACTACCGTTAAGTAACCCAAAGGGTAGGGCGTAACCGGGGACTCTGTCAGGGCACGACTATGCTCGGGCAGGCAGTTTCGCCCGACGTCACTGGAGTCCCGCATGGCCCTGAAGATCACCGTGATCGGCACCGGATACCTCGGCGCCACCCACGCCGCGGCCATGGCGGAGATGGGCTTCGAGGTACTGGGGCTCGACGTCGTGCCCGAGAAGGTCGAACTGCTGGCCTCCGGGCGGGTCCCGATGTACGAGCCCGGCCTGGAGGAACTGCTCGCGAAGCACGTCGCCGGGATCGAGGGGTCAACCGGCCGACTGCGGTTCACCACCTCCTGGGAGGAGGTCGGCGCCTTCGGCGACGTCCACTTCGTCTGTGTGAACACCCCGCAGAAGCACGGCGAGTACGGCTGCGACATGAGCTACGTCGACGCCGCCTTCGCCTCCCTCTCCGCCGTCGCCCGCGCGGGCTCGCTCGTCGTCGGCAAGTCGACCGTCCCCGTCGGCTCGGCCGAGCGGCTCGCCGGCGTGCTGCCGGAGGGCGTCGAGCTGGCCTGGAACCCCGAGTTCCTCCGCGAGGGCTTCGCCGTCCAGGACACCCTGCGCCCCGACCGGATCGTCGTCGGGGTGCGCGGCACGGACGGCGCGCGGTCCGAGAAGCTGCTCCGCGAGGTGTACGCCGTCCCCGTCGCCGAGGGCTCGCCCTTCGTCGTCACCGACTTCCCGACCGCCGAACTGGTGAAGACGGCCGCGAACTCCTTCCTCGCCACCAAGATCTCCTTCATCAACGCCATGGCCGAGATCTGCGAGGCGGCCGGCGGCGACGTCGCCAAGCTGGCCGAGGCCATCGGCCACGACGAGCGGATCGGCAACAAGTTCCTGCGGGCCGGCGTCGGCTTCGGCGGCGGCTGCCTGCCGAAGGACATCCGCGCCTTCATGGCCCGCGCCGGCGAGCTCGGCGTCGACCAGGCGCTGACCTTCCTCCGCGAGATCGACTCCATCAACATGCGGCGGCGCGGCCAGATGGTCGAGATGGCCCGCGAGGCGCTCGGCGGGGACTCCTTCCTGGGC
This sequence comes from Streptomyces sp. NPDC056503, assembly GCF_042794995.1. Taxonomy (NCBI): domain Bacteria; kingdom Bacillati; phylum Actinomycetota; class Actinomycetes; order Kitasatosporales; family Streptomycetaceae; genus Streptomyces; species Streptomyces sp. NPDC056503. Next base: position 9,153 of record NZ_JBHTST010000202.1, on the reverse strand, counting down.
CGCCGGGTCGCCGTCCTCGGCGCCACCTTCAAGCCGGACTCGGACGACGTCCGCGACTCCCCCGCGCTCAACGTGGCCGGCCAGATCCACCTCCAGGGCGGCCAGGTGACCGTCTACGACCCCAAGGGCATGGAGAACGCCCGCAAGGTCTTCCCGACCCTCGGCTACGCGGACTCGGCGGTGGAGGCCGTCCGGGGCGCCGACGTGGTGCTGCACCTGACCGAGTGGCGCGAGTTCCGCGAGCTCGACCCGGCGGAGCTGGCCTCGGCCGTCTCCTCGCCGGTCCTCCTCGACGGCCGCAACGCCCTGGACGGCGAGCGGTGGCGGGCGGCCGGCTGGACGTACCGCGCGATGGGCCGCCCCCGCGCCTGAGCGGGCGGACGGGAGGAAGGGGCGCACCGGGGGATCCCGGTGCGCCCCTTCCCGTACCCCGCGGGTCAGGCGCCCGCGGGTCAGGCGGCGACCGGCCTGATCCTGTTCGTACGGGAGAGGAACTCGGTCTCGCGCAGGGCCCGGGTCGCGTTGCCGTGGGCCAGGCCGACCAGGTCACGGGCCGGCCAGCCGCGCCGCAGCAGCTCCGCGAAGAGCGGGACGTAGCCGGCGGTCCGGGTCGTCAGGTGGGAGAGCCCCGTGGACGCGGGCCCGGCCCCGTCGCGTACCCGGTCGAGGAGGTCGGCGGTGGCGGCGGCGTCGTCGCCGACGGCGACCATGCAGACGGCGCCGTTCTCGCCGAGCAGCCGCAGCACGTCGTCCGGGAGGGCGTCCGGCTCGGCCCGGGTGAGCAGGGCGGGCGCGCGGGTGACGGCGAGGACCTTGCGGACGGTGTCCTGGTCGGCGCCGGTGAGGTCCACGGCGAGGCCGATGCGGTTCATCTCGCGGACCGCCTCGCGGGCGAAGCGGTCGAAGCGGGTGAGGTTCACCGCCCGGACGCCGAGGGCGTGGTAGGCGCGCAGGGTGGCGGCGGAGCCGCCGAGGGCGGTCCAGCTCACCGGCCCGAGGAGGGCGGCGACCCGGCCGCAGTTGCGGGCGTGGACCATCTCCGAGGTGGAGCTCGCGAGGCGCAGGTCCTCGGGGCAGGCGGCGACGAGGGCGCGGACGGTGTCGAGGCGGCGCAGGGTGCCGATCACGTCGTCCGAGTCCACGCGCAGCGACCAGAGCTGGGCGCCCGCCTCCTGGGCGCGGGCCGGCGGCAGGTCCTCGGGGTCGAGGAGGCCGGGGAGTTCGGTGTGCCCCTCGATGACGGGCTGGGCGGCGAGGATCGCCCGGGCGCGGGCGGTCTCGTCGAGCGGCGGGGGTGGTGGCTCCGGGGGTTCCAGCGCGCCGACGGCGCCGGAGGCGGCAGAGAAGGGGGGATGATCGTCTAGATCTGCCATGGCACTACTCACACTTCCGAACTCGGTGATGCAGTACTACCCCGCCAGAGGAGGCGGGGCAGTACCGTCCACCGTGCCACCGGGGCCCTTCCGGAGCCCGTCGGACTGCGCCGTACGGGTGAGCCCGGTCAGGCCCGGTCCGGGTGCCGTCAGGCGCCGTCGAGCTGGGCGATCGTGGCGTGCGAGGCGGGGGTGCGGGCGGCCACGTCGCGGGCGACGGACTCCGCGTCACCCAGCACGCGGAGCGCGTTCGACCAGGTCAGCTTGGTGAGGTCGGCGCGGGACCAGCCGCGGTCGAGGAGTTCGGCGATCAGGTTGGGGTAGCCGGCGACGTCGTCCAGGCCGGCCGGGGTGAAGGCGGTGCCGTCGAAGTCGCCGCCGATGCCGACGTGGTCGACGCCGGCCGCCTCGCGCATGTGGTCGAGGTGGTCGGCGACGGTGGCGACGGTGGCGACCGGGCGCGGGTGCTCCGCCTCGAAGGCCGCGTGGAGGGCCTTCGCCCGCGGCGTGGTGTCCAGGTGGTGGAAGCCCTGGGCGCGGAGGTTCTCGTCGGCGCGCAGGGTCCACTCGACGGCCGCGGGCAGGACGAACTTCGGGACGAAGGTCGCCATCGCCACGCCGCCGTTGGCGGAGAGCCGCTCCAGGACGTCGTCCGGGATGTTCCTCGGGTGGTCGCAGACCGCGCGGGCCGAGGAGTGCGAGAAGATCACCGGCGCGGCCGAGGCGTCGAGGGCGTCGCGCATGGTGGTCGCGGCGACGTGCGAGAGGTCGACGAGCATGCCGCAGCGGTTCATCTCGCGGACGACGGCGCGGCCGAAGGCGGTGAGGCCGCCGTGCCGGGGCTCGTCGGTGGCGGAGTCGGCCCAGTCGTTGTTCTCGTTGTGCGTGAGGGTCATGTACCGCACGCCGAGGGCGTGGAAGGCGCGCAGGGTGGCCAGCGAGTTGTCGATCGAGTGCCCGCCCTCGGCGCCCTTGAGGGAGGCGATCCGGCCCTCCGCGCGGGCCTTGGCGACGTCGTCGGCGGTCCGGGCGGGCGCGAGGTCGGCCGCGTACCGCTCGACCAGCCGGTCGACGGCGTCGATCTGCTCCAGGGTGGCGCTCACCGCGTGGTCGCCGGCGAGCCGGCCCGGGACGTAGACGGACCAGAACTGGGCACCGACCCCGCCGGCGCGCAGCCGGGCGAGGTCGGTGTGGAGGGAGGCCGAACGGTCGCCCGCGATGTCGAGCTTGTCGAGGTCGTAGCCGCACTGCTGGCGCAGCGCCCACGGGAGGTCGTTGTGCCCGTCGACGACGGGGGCCTCCGCGAGGAGGGCACGGGCCTCGGCGAGCCGCTCGGCCGCGCTCACCGGGCGAACCCGAAGGAGTCGGTTCCCTCGACCTTGGCGCGGAGCCGCTTGCCCTTCTCGGTGGCCTGGGCGTTGAGGTCCTGGAGGAACGCCTCCATGCGGGCCTGGAGCTCGGGGTCGGCGGCGGCGATGATCCGGGCGGCGAGGAGACCCGCGTTGCGCGCGCCGGCGACGGAGACGGTGGCGACCGGGATGCCGGCGGGCATCTGGACGATCGAGAGCAGCGAGTCCATGCCGTCGAGGTACTTCAGCGGCACGGGGACGCCGATGACCGGGAGCGGGGTGACGGAGGCGAGCATGCCCGGCAGGTGGGCGGCGCCGCCGGCGCCCGCGACGATCGCCTTGAGGCCGCGGCCGGCCGCCTCCTCGCCGTACGCGATCATCTCGCGCGGCATCCGGTGGGCGGAGAGGACGTTCACCTCGTACGGGATCTCGAACTCGTCCAGCGCCTGGGCGGCGGCCTCCATGACGGTCCAGTCGGAGTCGGACCCCATGGCGATGCCGATGAGCGGGTTGCTCGCCTGGTTACTCAACGATCGTCCCTCGCAGGTAGTCGGCGGCGTGGCGGGCGCGCTCCAGCACCTCGTCCAGGTCGTCGCCGTAGGTGTTGACGTGGCCGACCTTACGCCCGGGCTTCACGTCCTTGCCGTACATGTGGATCTTGAGCTGCGGGTCCCGGGCCATGCAGTGCAGGTAGCCCTGGTACATGTCCGGGTAGTCGCCGCCGAGGACGTTGCACATCACGGTCCACGGGGCGCGCGGGCGGGGGTCGCCGAGCGGGAGGTCGAGGACGGCCCGGACGTGGTTGGCGAACTGGCTGGTGATCGCGCCGTCCATGGTCCAGTGGCCGGAGTTGTGCGGGCGCATCGCCAGCTCGTTGACGAGGATCCGCCCGTCGGTGGTCTGGAAGAGCTCCACGGCCAGGTGGCCGACGACGCCGAGCTCCTTGGCGATCCGCAGGGCCAGCTCCTGGGCCTGCCCGGCCAGCTCCTCGTCGAGGTCCGGGGCGGGCGCGATCACGGTGTCGCAGACGCCGTCGACCTGGCGGGACTCGACCACCGGGTAGGCGACGGCCTGGCCGTGCGGGGAGCGGACGATGTTCGCCGCGAGCTCGCGGACGAAGTCGACCTTCTCCTCGGCGAGCACGGCCACGCCGGCGAGGAAGGGGTCACGGGCGTCCTCGGCGGTGCGGACGAACCAGACGCCCTTGCCGTCGTAGCCGCCGCGGACGGTCTTGAGGATGATCGGGAAGCCGCCGACCTCGTCGGCGAAGGCGACCGCGTCGGCCGGGTCGGCCACGATGCGGTGGCGGGGGCTGGGGGCGCCGATCTCGTCGAGCTTCGCCCGCATCACCCCCTTGTCCTGCGCGTGCACCAGGGCGTCGGGCCCGGGGCGGACGGGGATGCCGTCGGCCTCCAGGGCGCGCAGGTGCTCGGTGGGGACGTGCTCGTGATCGAAGGTGATCACGTCGCAGCCGCGCGCGAACGCGCGGAGCGTGTCCAGGTCGCGGTAGTCGCCGATGACGACCTCGCCGGCCACCTGCGCCGCCGAGTCCTGCGGGGTGTCACTGAGGAGCTTGAACTTGATGCCGAGGGGGATGCCCGCCTCGTGCGTCATGCGGGCGAGCTGCCCGCCGCCGACCATGCCTACTACCGGGAACGTCACCCTCTTAGGGTATCCGCACCATCGATGAACACGTTTCCGGCTGTGGATTGACACAAGGGGTGACGGGGTAAGGCTCGGTTTTCCACAGGTTTCCCGCCTACCCGGGCGGGTGACAGGGGAGGCTGGTTAGCATGAGTGGGTTGACGTCACCCGGACGTCACCCGACGGACGGACCGACCCCCCATGAGCGAACCCGGCGCGCTGCGCATGCGACTCGCCCTGCTCGGCCGTGAGGTCGCCAAGTTCGGCGTCGTCGGCGGTCTCGGTGTCCTGGTCAACCTGGTCGTGTTCAACCTGGTCCGGCACACCACGGAGCTTCCGGTGGTGCGGGCCAGCCTGATCGCCACGGTCGTGGCCATCGCCTTCAACTACGTGGGGTTCCGCTACTTCACGTACCGCGACCGGGACAAGTCGGGCCGCACCAAGGAGATGACCCTCTTCCTGCTGTTCAGCCTCGTCGGGCTGGTCATCGAGAACGGCATCCTCTACGCGGCGACCTACGGCCTCGGCTGGAACTCCTCGCTCGCCAGCAACTTCTTCAAGTTCTTCGGCATCGGCGTGGCGACCCTCTTCCGCTTCTGGTCGTACCGCACCTGGGTCTTCCGCGCGCTGCCGGCGAAGGAGGCCGTGCAGACGGCCGAGTCCTTCCTGGAGCAGGCGGAGCCGGCGGCGCCGCCCCGGCAGTCCCGGCGGCGGCAGCCGGACCACGTCTAGGCCGTCTCTTTCCGGTCTTGCCGGGCTCGCGACGCCCAGCACGGCCCCTCACCGCACGGGGCGTTCCTCGGGTTCCCCGGTGACGCCGCGGGCCTCCCTGCCCAGGAAGAGCGCGAAGACCGGCGGCTGCTGCTGGAGCAGTTCCAGGCGGCCCCCGTCGGCCTCCGCCAGGTCCCGGGCGACCGCGAGGCCGATGCCGGTGGAGCTGCGGCCGCTGACCGCCCGCTCGAAGATCCGCGCGCCGAGGTCGGCGGGGACGCCGGGGCCCTCGTCGGTGACCTCGATCACGGACTGGTTGCCGATGACGCGGGTGCGCAGGGCGACGGTGCCGCCACCGTGCATGAGCGAGTTCTCGATGAGCGCGGCGAGGACCTGGGCGACCGCGCCCGGGGTGCCGATCGCCCGCATGCCCTGCTTGCCGGAGCGGACGATGGCGCGGCCCGCGCTGCGGTAGGCCGGGCGCCACTCCTCGATCTGCTGCTTGACGACCTCGTCGAGGTCGAAGGCGACGGCGGAGCCGGAGCGGGGGTCCCGGGAGTTCGTCAGCAGCCGCTCGACGACGTCGGTGAGCCGCTCGACCTGGGTCAGCGCGATCGTCGCCTCCTCCTTCACCGTGTCCAGGTCGTCGGCGAGGGCGACCTCCTCCAGGCGCATGGAGAGCGCGGTCAGCGGCGTACGGAGCTGGTGGGAGGCGTCGGCGGCGAGCCGGCGCTCGGCGGTGAGCATCCGGGCGATCCGCTCGGCGGAGGCGTCGAGGACGTCCGCGACCCGGTCCAGTTCGGGGACCCCGTACCGCTTGTGCCGGGGCCTGGGGTCGCCGGAGCCGAGCCGCTCGGCGGTCTCCGCGAGGTCGGTGAGCGGGGAGGCGAGCCGGTTCGCCTGGCGTACGGCGAGGAGGACCGCGGCGATGACGGCGAGCCCGGCGACGGCGACGATGATCAGGGCGGTGCTGCCGACCTCGGCGGTGACGGCCGAGCGGGACTCCTCGACGACCACGGTCTCGCCGCGCTCGCCCGTCGCGTCGCCCCGGATGACGCTGTCGGTGGGGCGGGTGCCGATCTCGATGGGCGGGCGGCCCGGGATGGTGACGAGGGCGTACCGCTTCGCGCCGCTCTGCTCCGCGAGGATGTCGGGGTTGACGGGCTCGCCGCCGACGAGACGGCTGTCGACGATCGAGACGATGCGGAGGGCTTCGGCCTCGACGCTCTCCTGTGCGCTGCTGGTGATCGTCCTGGTCTCGATCAGGACGAGGGAGACGCCGAAGACGGCGATGACGACGAGGACGACGGCGAGGGTGGAGGTGATGAGGCGGCGGCGCACTTGCCCTCCCGGGCGGGGTACGGGGACTGCGGCGGGGGGGCGTGGTGCGCGGGGGCGGCCGGGGTCCGGTCAGCTCTTCTCGAAGCGGAAGCCGACGCCGCGGACGGTGGCGATGTAGCGGGGGTTGGCCGCGTCGTCGCCGAGCTTCTTGCGGAGCCAGGAGATGTGCATGTCGAGGGTCTTGGTGGAGGACCACCAGGTGGTGTCCCAGACCTCGCGCATCAGCTGGTCACGGGTGACGACCCGGCCCGCGTCGCGGACGAGGACGCGGAGGAGGTCGAACTCCTTCGCCGTGAGCTGGAGCTCCTCCTCGCCCATCCACGCGCGGTGCGACTCGACGTCGATGCGGACGCCGTGGGTGGCGGGCGCGGGGGCGGGCTCGGTGGCGCCGCGCCGGAGGAGGGCCCGGACGCGGGCGAGGAGCTCGGCGAGGCGGAAGGGCTTGGTGACGTAGTCGTCGGCGCCCGCGTCGAGCCCGACGACGGTGTCGACCTCGTCCGCGCGGGCGGTGAGGACCAGGATCGGGACCGTGTGCCCGTCGGCGCGCAGCCGGCGGGCGACCTCCAGGCCGTCCATGCCGGGCAGGCCCAGATCGAGCACGACCAGGTCGACGCCGCCCTGGAGGCCGGTGTCGAGCGCGGACGGCCCGTCCTCGCGGACCTCGACCTCGTACCCCTCTCTCCGCAGGGCGCGGGCCAGCGGTTCCGAGATGGATGCGTCGTCCTCGGCGAGCAGTACACGGGTCATGGGGTGATGGTAGTCCGCACGGGTGCCGGGCCGGGGCGGGATCACGAGGCGCGGGTCGACGCCTCCGAAGCAGGGTGCGTAACCTCTACATCACCTTGGATTGACGCCTGTTGGTTCCTTCGCCACCTGTGATCCATCTCTCAAGTCCTTCCATATCCGGCACTGTCGTGTCGTATGGTGGCGAGACGTCTGTAGCGGTAAACGGGGACCTTTGGACTGCTTCGTCAGCCAGGGTCCTCTTTTCTGCTCAGGGTCGGCTCGGCCGACCCGGAGACGGTGAACGACCTGTGGGCCGGGTCCCGCGGCGCGAAGACGCGCGGCGGGGCGTGGATCCCGGGCGGGGTGCGAACACCCCACCCGGTGCCGGCCACCCCCCACCGGGCGCATCACGCTCACGAGGCGTCGCGTCCCGACAGAGCAAGGATCGACATGGCGGCAACGACCGTTTCCGCGGGTTCGGAGAAGACCTTCTTCGGTCACCCCCGCGGCCTCGCCACCCTCTTCATGACCGAGATGTGGGAGCGTTTCTCCTACTACGGCATGCGGGCGCTTCTCGTCCTGTACCTGGTCTCCGGCGGCGCCGACGCGGCCACCGGCAGCCAGGGTGGCGGACTGGCCATGACGGCCGCCACGGCCACGGCGATCTACTCCGTGTACGTGTCGATGGTCTACCTGATGGCCATGCCGGGCGGCTGGTTCGGCGACCGCGTCTGGGGTGCGCGCAAGACCGTCGCGATCGCCGGTTTCGTGATCATGGCCGGTCACCTGTCGCTGGCGCTGCCGGGTCAGGCGATGTTCTTCGTCGGTCTGGCGCTCGTCGCCGCCGGCTCCGGTCTGCTGAAGGCCAACATCTCGACGATGGTCGGCCACCTCTACGACGGCCCGGACGACCCGCGCCGTGACGGTGGCTTCACCCTCTTCTACATCGGCATCAACCTCGGTGCCTTCGTCGCCCCGTTCGTCGTCGGCACCGTCGGCGAGAAGGTCAACTGGCACCTCGGCTTCGCGCTCGCCGCGGTCGGCATGGGCGTGGGCCTGGTCCAGTTCCTGATCGGCACGAAGAACCTGAGCCCGAAGAGCAACACCGTCCCGAACCCGCTGAGCCAGGCCGAGCGCAAGAACGTCCTGGTCAAGGTCGCCACCGTGCTGGTCGTCGCCGCCGTCTTCTACGGCGTCGTCGTCGCCATGGGCATGTACACCCTGAACTGGGCGATCGTCCCGATCACCCTCGCCGGCCTGATCATCCCGGTCGCCGTCCTCGTCCGCATCAAGCGCGACAAGGACCTGTCGAAGACCGAGCAGTCGAAGATGACCGGCTACATCTGGTTCTTCGTCGCCGCCGCCGTCTTCTGGATGATCTACGACCAGGGCGGCTCGACCCTGTCGCTCTTCGCCGACGGCAAGACCGCCGACACCGTCCTCGGCTTCGGCTTCCCGGCCACCTGGTACCAGTCCCTGAACCCGCTCTTCGTCATGGCGCTGGCCCCGGTCTTCGCCTGGCTGTGGCTGTGGCTGGCCCGCAAGAACCAGGAGCCGAACACCATCGTGAAGTTCGCGATGGGCCTGGTCCTGGTCGGTGCCTCCTTCTTCGTCTTCATCGTCCCGATGAACATGGCGGGCGACGGCACCAAGGTCTCCCCGATGTGGCTCGTCTCGATCTACATGATCCAGACCATCGGTGAGCTGTGCCTCTCCCCCGTCGGCCTCTCGGTGACGACGAAGATGGCGCCGCAGAAGTACGCCTCCCAGATGATGGGCGTCTGGTTCCTCGCCGTCACCGCCGGTGACTGCACCACGGGTCTGCTCTCGCTGGCCGGTGTGGACCTGAACGGCACGGGGGTGATCGCCATGGAGGCGTCCCTCGCGGTCCTCGCGGGCTTCGCGGTCTTCATGTACCGCAAGAAGGTCCAGGCCCTCATGGGCGACGTGCACTGACGCACGGCCTCACCGCCTCGCGCACGGGACGGCCCCGGCACACCCTCAGGGTG
>NZ_JBHTST010000201.1:0-10978 GCF_042794995.1 Streptomyces sp. NPDC056503 | reverse complement strand
CGGACGGGGGCACACGGCTTTCCGGTGTCCGGGCGGGTCAGCCCGCCGCGGCCGGGGTGGGGGCCGGGACCGCGGTCGGCGCCGGTACGGGCTCCGCTCCGGCGCCGCGCCGCCGCCCGCCGAGGACCACCGCGGCGAGGCCCGCGGCGGCCCAGAGGGAGAGGACGAGCACCGGGCCGCCCGCCGCCGCCCCGTCGAAGTAGGCGACGGAGCGCAGGGCCTGGCCGCCCGCGCCCGGCGGCAGCCACTGGCCGAGGAGCCCGAGGCCGGTCGGCAGGAGTTCCGGGGCGCTGCTCATGCCGGAGAAGGCGTTGCCGGCGAGGACGGTGAGCACCGCGGCGAGCCCGAAGCCGGGCTTGCCGAGCAGGGCGGCGAGTCCCGCGAAGGTCGCGCCGATGGCCAGCACGGTCAGGGCGAGGACCCCGGCCTCCGCCCACCAGTCGCCCGCGAGGGCGCCGAGCCAGCTGTGGGTGAGCGCCGCGCCGGCGAGCCCCGCGAGGGCCGCGGCGCCGGCGAGGGCGGTCGCGGCACGGGTCCCGCGCAGTCCCAGGAGCAGGGTGGCGACGCCCGTCGCGGCGCCCGCGATGGCGAGGGGCAGCAGGCCGGCGCCGAGCACGGTGCCGCGCGGATCCCCGGCGGGCGGGGCGACGACGTCGGTGACCGGGACGGTCCTGCCCTCGGCGGCGGCGCCGGCCGTGACCGCCTCCCGCAGCAGGCCGGCGACGACGGGGCTGCCGGCGGAGGCGGTGAGCAGTTCCGGGCCGGCCGGGGTGACGACGACCGCGCCGTACACCTCGCGGGCCTCGACGGCGGAGCGGGCGGCGGCGGCGTCCTCGTACCGGTGGATCTCGAAGGCTCCCTCGTGCCGGCCGAGTTCGCGGGCCAGGCCGTCGGCCGCCGCCGCGGGGCCCGCCACCCCGACGGGCAGGTCGCGCGGCGCGGTGCGGGCGGCGGGCCAGGCGAAGGTCCACAGGAGGAGGGAGGCGAGGACGGGGACCAGCAGGATCACCGCGAGGGTCTTGCGCCCCGCGGTGGGAGCGGTGGCGGCGGACATGAGTGCCTCGATTCGCGGGTCGGGAGGTGCGGGCGGGAGTCGATCCATAGAGAAGGATCGTTCGTTTTACCTGAGCCCACTCTCCGGCGGAGGGGCGAAGTTGTCAAGAATGAATATTCGTTTTAGGTTCGGAGGCATGGCCCGTGTCACCCAGGAACACCTCGACGCCCGCCGCCGCCAGATCCTCGACGGCGCCGCCCGCTGCTTCGCCCGCAACGGCTTCCACGCCACCTCCATGCAGGACGTGCTCACCGAGGCGGGGCTCTCCGCCGGTGCGGTCTACCGCTACTTCCGGAGCAAGGACGAGCTGATCCAGGCCATCGCGGAGGAGACCTTCGCCAGCGTCCGCACCGCCTTCGTCGGGGCCGTCGCCTCGAACCCGCCGCCGGCTCCCGACGTCCTCGTCGGCCGGGTGATGACGGTCGTCCTGGAGGAGCGGATCGCCGGAGCGGGCCGGGGGGCCTTCGCCCGGCTGATCATCCAGGTGTGGTCCGAGACCCTCCGGGACGAGTCGCTGGCGCGGACCCTCCGGCAGGGCTTCGACGGTATGCGGGAGCTCTGGACCGGTCTCTTCGACGCCTACCGCGCGCACGGCATGTTCGCCGCGGACGTCTCCTCCGAGGACATGGCCCGCACCCTCATCGCCGTCGTCCAGGGCTTCATCGCCCAGCAGGCGCTCTTCGACGACGTGGAGATCGGGGTCCTGGAGAAGGGGCTGGGCGGCCTCATGTCCATGGGCGCCGCCGACCCCGCCCCGCCGGTCCGATGATCATGGAATCGCAAAGCGGGAGTTAACGCGCCGGAAAAACTTCCGCCCTAACGTGCAATGTCCGGCCGTCCACCGCATCTCCGCCGTTCAACAAGGTGTTGACGGTCGGTAGGGTCCGCAGCTGTCCGGGTGCGGCCCGGTGGACGACTGTGAGGTGGAAGAGTGCAGCTGAGCCCGCACGAGCAGGAGCGCCTGCTCATTCACGTGGCCGCCGACGTGGCGGAGAAGCGCCGCGCGCGCGGGGTGAGGCTCAATCACCCCGAGGCCGTCGCCCTCATCACGGCGCACATCCTGGAGGGCGCCAGGGACGGGCGTACCGTCGCCGAGCTCATGGCCTCCGGGCGCGAGGTGCTCTCCCGCGCCGACGTCATGGACGGCATCCCCGAGATGATCCACGACGTCCAGGTCGAGGCCACCTTCCCGGACGGCACCAAGCTCGTCACCGTCCACGACCCGATCGTCTGACGGGGGCCGGCACCGATGATCCCCGGAGAGATCCTCCACGCGGACGGGCCGGTGCCCCTCAACGAGGGCCGCCCCGTCACCCGCCTCACCGTCCTCAACGCCGCCGACCGGCCCGTCCAGGTCGGCTCCCACTACCACTTCGCCGAGGTCAACCCCGGTCTCGACTTCGACCGGGCGGCCGCGCGCGGCAAGCGCCTGCACATCGCCGCCGGCACCGCCGTGCGCTTCGAACCCGGCATCCCCGTCGAGGTCGAGCTGGTGCCGATCGCCGGCCGCCGGATCGTCCCGGGCCTGCGCGGCGAGACCGCCGGCCCCCTGGACGCGACGACCGAGACCGACCCGCCCGCCGCCCCGGCCACGACCGGAGCCCCGGACCCCACGGTCCCGGACGGCCCCCTGGCCGCCACGGTCCCGAACGGAGACCCCCGTGCCTGACCTCCACCGCGCCGTCTACGCCGACCTGTTCGGCCCCACCACCGGCGACCGCATCCGGCTCGCCGACACCGATCTGCTGGTGGAGATCGAGGAGGACCGCTCCGGCGGGCCCGGCCGGGCCGGCGAGGAGGCCGTCTTCGGCGGCGGCAAGGTCATCCGCGAGTCGATGGGCCAGGCCCGCACCACCCGCGCGGAGGGCGCCCCCGACACCGTGATCACCGGCGCGGTGGTCATCGACCACTGGGGGATCGTCAAGGCCGACATCGGCATCCGCGACGGCCGGATCACCGCCCTCGGCAAGGCCGGCAACCCGGACACCATGGACGGCGTCCACCCCGGTCTCGTCATCGGCCCCGAGACCGAGGTGATCGTCGGCAACGGGCGGATCATCACCGCCGGCGGCGTCGACACCCACATCCACTTCATCTCCCCGACCGTCGTCGAGCAGGCGCTCGCCACCGGCATCACCACCCTCGTCGGCGGCGGCACCGGCCCCGCCGAGGGCACCAAGGCCACCACGGTCACCCCCGGCCCCTGGCACATGGCCCGGATGTTCGAGGCCCTCGACACCTTCCCCGTCAACATCGGCCTCCTCGGCAAGGGCAACACCACGTCCCGCGAGGCCATGTACTCCCAGCTGCGCGGCGGCGCCCTCGGCTTCAAGATCCACGAGGACTGGGGCGCCACCCCCGCCGTCATCGACGCCTGCCTCGGCGTCTGCGAGGAGACCGGCGTCCAGCTGGCCATCCACACCGACACCCTCAACGAGGCCGGGTTCGTCGGCGACACCCTCGCCGCCATCGCGGGACGGACCATCCACGCGTACCACACCGAGGGCGCGGGCGGCGGGCACGCCCCGGACATCATCACCGTGGTCTCCGAGCCCCACGTGCTGCCCAGTTCGACCAACCCGACCCGGCCGCACACCGTCAACACCATCGAGGAACACCTCGACATGCTGATGGTCTGCCACCACCTCAACCCCGCCGTCCCCGAGGACCTCGCCTTCGCCGAGTCCCGCATCCGGCCCTCCACCATCGCCGCCGAGGACGTCCTCCACGACCTCGGCGCCCTCTCGATCATCTCCTCCGACTCCCAGGCCATGGGCCGCGTCGGCGAGGTGATCCTGCGGACCTGGCAGACCGCCCACGTCATGAAGAAGCGGCGGGGCGCCCTCCCGGGGGACGGCCGCGCCGACAACCACCGGGCGCGCCGCTACGTCGCCAAGTACACGATCAACCCGGCCGTCGCCCAGGGCATGGACCACCTCGTCGGCTCCGTCGAACCGGGCAAGCTCGCCGACCTCGTCCTGTGGGAGCCCGCCTTCTTCGGCGTGAAGCCCCTGGTCGTCCTCAAGGGCGGGCAGATCGCCTACGCGCAGATGGGCGACGCCAACGCCTCGATCCCCACGCCCCAGCCGGTGCTGCCGCGGCCGATGTTCGGCGCCCTCGGCCGGGCGGCCGCCGCCGGCTCCGTCAACTTCACCGCCGAAGCCGCGATCGAGGACGACCTCCCCCGGAGGCTCGGCCTGGCCAAGGAGTTCACCCCGATCCGCTCCACCCGCCGCGTCACCAAGGCGGACATGCGGGAGAACGACGCCGTGCCCCGCGTCGAGGTCGACGCCGACACCTTCACCGTCACCATCGACGGCGAAGCGGTCGAACCCGCACCGGCCGCGGAACTGCCCATGGCCCAGCGCTACTTCCTCTTCTGATGACGCGCTCGACCCTGCTGGTCCTCGCCGACGGCCGGTTCCCCGCCGGCGGCCACGCCCACTCCGGCGGCGCCGAGGCCGCCGTCAAGGCCGGCCGCGTCCGCGACGCCGCCGGCCTGGAGGCCTTCTGCCGCGGGCGTCTGCACACCACCGGACTCACCGCGGCCGGCCTCGCCGCCGGCGCGGCCCTCGGCCTCGACCCGTACGAACTCGACGCCGCCGCCGACGCCCGCACCCCCTCGCCCGCGCTCCGCGCCGCCGCCCGGCGGCTCGGCCGACAGCTGATGCGGGCCGCCCGGGCCACCTGGCCCGGCCCCGAACTCGACGCGCTCGCCGCCGCGTTCCCGCGCGGCGCGCACCAGCCCGTCGTCCTCGGCGCCACCGCGCGTGCCGCCGGCCTCGGCCCCGAGGACGCCGCGCACTGCGCCGCGTACGAGACGGTCGGCGGGCCGGTCAGCGCGACCGTGCGGCTCCTGGGCCTCGACCCGTACCAGGCGACCGCCGTCCTCGCGCGGCTCGCACCCGAGATGGACGAGGTCGCGGCCCGGGCGACCGCCGCCGCCCGGGACGGGATCGACGCGCTGCCCGCCGCCTCCGCGCCCCTCCTCGACATCACCGCCGAACAGCACGCGGCCTGGCCCGTCCGCCTCTTCGCCTCGTAACACTGGAGTACTCCCATGCACCTCGACCACGGTCACACCCATCACGGCGCTGTCTCGGCCGACGCCCACCGGCCCGACGGCACCCGGCGCGCGCTGCGCGTCGGCCTCGGCGGCCCCGTCGGCTCCGGCAAGACCGCCACCGTCGCCGCGCTCTGCCGGCGGCTCCGCGACACGCTCTCGCTCGCCGTCGTCACCAACGACATCTACACCCGCGAGGACGCCGAGTTCCTGCTCCGGGAGGCCGTGCTGCCGCCGGAGCGCATCCAGGCCGTCGAGACCGGCGCCTGCCCCCACACCGCCATCCGCGACGACATCTCGGCCAACCTCGAAGCGGTCGAGGAGCTGGAGGACACCGTCGGCCCGCTCGACCTGATCCTCGTCGAGTCCGGCGGCGACAACCTCACCGCCACCTTCTCCAGGGGCCTGGTCGACGCGCAGATCTTCGTCATCGACGTCGCCGGCGGGGACGACATCCCCCGCAAGGGCGGCCCCGGCGTCACCACGGCCGACCTCCTCGTCGTCAACAAGACCGACCTCGCCCCGCACGTCGGCTCCGACCTCGGCCGGATGGCCCGCGACGCGGCCGAGCAGCGCGGCGAACTGCCCGTGGTCTTCACCTCGCTGCGGTCCGAGGAGGGCGTCGGCCCGGTCGCCGACTGGGTGCGCGAGCGGCTCGCCGCCTGGACGGCCGCACCGGCGCCCACCGCATGAGCCTGCGCGCCACCGCCCGGATCGCCGCCGAGGCCGACGGCTCGCTGCCGGTCCTCCGGAGCGACGGCCCGCTCGCCCTGCGCCGTACCCGCGCCGCCGCGCCCGGCTGGTCGCGGGTGACGGTGGTCGGCGCGATGAGCGCCCCGCTCGGCGGCGACCGGCTCGCGATCGAGACGGAGGTACGGGACGGGGCGCGGCTGCGGGTCGACTCCGCCGCCGCCACGCTGGCCCTGCCCGGCCGCACCCCGGAGCCGGCCGCGTACGACCTCCGGCTCCGCGTCGGCGCGGACGCCGTCCTGCGCTGGCTGCCCGAACAGCTCGTCAGCGCCCACGGCTCCCACCTGCGGGTGCGCACCGCCGTCGACCTCGCCCCCACCGCGCGGCTCGTGCTGCGCGAGGAGCAGGTCCTCGGCCGGCACGGCGAGCCGCCCGGCACCCTGGTCTCCCGGCTCACCGTCCGGCGCGCGGGCCTGCCGCTGCTCGACCAGGAGCTCGCGTACGGCCCCGGCGCCCCCGGCGGCTGGGACGGCGGCGCCGTCCTCGCCGGTCACCGCGCCACCGGCCAGCTCCTCGTCGTCGACCCGGCCTACGGGGAGGAGCCGGTGGCGGCACGGCCGCTCGGCGACCACGCGGTGCTCACCCCGCTCGCCGGACCCGCCGCGCTCGTCACCGCCGTCGCCCCCGACGCCCTCGCCCTGCGCCGGATCCTCGACGCCGCCCTCGCCGAACTCGCTCCGGAATGAGACGGATCGGGGTGTACCGCTCAGCGAACACCTCGCTCCGGTTATGGGTTCGGCAAAGAAACGTGTGTTCGGACTGACGTCGTGCCCTCCCTGACGAAAGGATCGCTCGAACAGACGACCACCTACAGGGGGAGGACCTTTGAGACGACGTACGGCAGTGCTCGGCTCCGCCGGCACGCTCATCACCGCCACACTCGTCGCGGGCGCGCTCGCGGCTCCGGCGGCCAGTGCCGACAGCGGTGCGCGCCACGGGCGCGACGCCGAGGCGTACGGAGTCGCGGTCGCCGCGGACCGGGCCGCCCGCGCCGGCATCGACTGGCAGGACTGTCCCGCCGACTGGGGCCTGGAGAAGCCGATCCAGTGCGGCTTCGTCACCGTGCCGGTCGACTACGCCAAGCCGAACGGGAAGAAGATCAGGATCGCGGTCGACCGGATCGCCGCCACCGGCACCCCGGCCGAGCGCCAGGGCGCGCTCCTCTACAACCCCGGCGGCCCCGGCGGCTCCGGCCTCCGCTTCCCGCGCCGGGTCACCACCAGTAGCAAGATCTGGGCGAGCGCCGCCAAGGCCTACGACTTCGTCGGCTTCGACCCGCGCGGCGTCGGCAAGTCCGCCCCCATCTCCTGCGTCGACCCGACCGAGTTCGTCAAGGGCCCCAAGCTCGACCCGGTCCCCGACAGCGAGGCCGACAAGCGGGCGCAGCGCAAGCTCGCCGCCGAGTACGCCGCGGGCTGCGCCGAGAAGAGCGGCGACATGCTCCCGTACATGACGACGCCGAACACCGCGCGCGACCTCGACGTCGTCCGCGCCGCCCTCGGCGAGAAGAAGCTCAACTTCGTCGGCGTCTCGTACGGCACCTACCTCGGCGCCGTCTACGGCACCCTCTTCCCGACGCACGTCCGCCGCATGGTCCTGGACAGCGTCGTGAACCCGTCGACCCGGTCGATCTGGTACGAGGCCAACCTCGGCCAGGACATCGCCTTCGAGGGCCGGCTCACCGACTGGATGACCTGGGTCGCCGGAAACGACGCCACCTACCACCTCGGCTCCACCCTGGCGGAGGTCCGGCAGCAGTGGGAGACCCTGCGCGCCGCCGCCAAGAAGGCGCCGCTGGGCGGCAAGGTCGGTCCGGCCGAGCTCATCGGCTTCTTCCAGAACGCCCCGTACTACGACTCCATGTGGGCCCCGGTGGCCGAGGCGTGGAGCGCGTACGCCGCCGGCGACCCGCAGCCGCTGATCGACAACGCCGCCGCGGACCTCACCGACACCGCCGGCAACATCGCCTCGGAGAACGGCAACGCCGTCTACACCGCGGTCGAGTGCGCCGACGCTCCCTGGCCCACCAGCTGGAAGAAGTGGGACCGGGACAACTCCCGCCTCCACGAGCAGTACCCGTTCATGACCTGGTCCAACGCCTGGATGAACCTCCCCTGCGCCACCTGGAAGGCCCCGAGCCAGAAGCCGGTCCAGGTGAAGACCGGCAAGGGCCTGCCGCCGGTGCTCATCACCCAGGCCGAGCGCGACGCCGCCACCCCGTACGAGGGCGCCGTCGAGCTCCACAAGCGGTTCAAGGGCTCGCGCCTGATCACGGAGAAGGACGCCGGCTCGCACGGCATCACCAACCTGGTCAACCCGTGCCTCAACACCAAGGTCGAGGCCTACCTGCTGACCGGGAAGCTCGACGCCACGGACCAGACGTGCGCCCCGCACGCCACCCCGCAGCCGTAGCCGTCGCCGTCGCCACGAGGTGAGGGAGGGGCCGTCGCCACCCGGGCGACGGCCCCTCCGCCGTCCTCGGATCCGCCGTCCCCGGATCCGCCGTCCTCAGGATTCCGCGGCCTTCACCACGGCCGCGTACTCGTCCACGTACTCCTGCCCCGACAGCCGCATGACCGCGTACATGATCTCGTCCGTGACCGCCCGGACCACCGCCCGCTCGTCCGCCGAGCCGGCGAAGCGCGAGAAGTCCAGCGGCTCCCCGAACCGGATCGTCACCCGCCGGATCCGGGGCACCACCCGCCCCGGCGGCTGGATCTCGAAGGTGCCGACCATCGCGCACGGCACCACCGGCACCCCGGCCGTCAGCGCCATCACCGCCACCCCGACCTTCCCCTTGTACAGCCGTCCGTCGTGCGAGCGGGTGCCCTCCGGGTAGATCCCGAGCAACTCGCCCTTCGCCAGCACCCCGAGACCCTCGCGGATCGCCGCCCGCCCCGCCTCCTTGCCCGAGCGGTCCACCGGGATCTGCCCGGCGGCCCGGAAGAACGCCGCCGTCAGCCGCCCCCTCAGCCCCGGCCCGGTGAAGTACTCCCGCTTCGCCAGGAAGGTGATCCGCCGGTCGAGCACCACCGGCATCAGGAAGTGGTCGGAGAAGGAGAGGTGGTTGCCCGCGACGATCGCCGCGCCCTCCTCGGGAATGTGCTCGATCCCCTCCACCCTCGGCCGGAACAGCAGCTTGAGCAGCGGCCCGAGCAGTACGTACTTCAGCAGCCGGTAGAACACCGGAACCCCCGTTCGTCGTCCGTCACGCCCGTTGTAACGCCCCGGCCGCCCGTGGTCCACTGGTGGGAGTGGCCCGACTCACCGGGGAGGCCGAGATGTCAGGCGCGCACCGTCCCCGGGGGCCCGGTCGTCCGCTCACCGCCCTGCTGTGCGCGGTGACCGCCGTCGCGCTGTACGGCTGCTCGGGCTCGGGCCCGGAGGAACCGGCTCCGACGCGCCCGCCCACCGCCACCACTCCGCGCGGCGTCTCCCCGCTCACCGGCCTGCCCGCCCGCAGCGGGCCGGTCCTCGCCGTCAAGATCGACAACGTGGCCGCGGCCCGCCCCCACACCGGCCTCGGCGCCGCCGACCTCGTCTACGTCGAACAGGTCGAGGGCGGCGTCACCCGGCTGCTCGCCGTCTACTCCTCCCGCCTCCCCGACAGCGTCGGCCCCGTCCGCAGCGCCCGCGAGTCCGACATCTCCCTGCTGCGCCCCTTCGGGAACCCCGCGCTCGCCTACTCCGGCGCCCAGCGCGCGCTGAACCCCCTGCTCGACGCCGCGCCCCTCGACCTCGTCAGCGAGTCCACCGCCCCCGGCGCCTTCCGGCGCTCCCCGGACCGGGCCGCCCCGCACAACCTCTACCTGCGCCCCGAGCGCGCCCTGGCCGCCGCCCCGGACGCCTCCGGCGTACGGCCCATCGGGCTCCGCTTCGGCGCCGCGCCCGCCGGCGGCACCGCGACCACCACCGAGACCGTCCGCTACCCGGCCGCCCGCTACGCCTTCACCTGGTCCGCCGCCGACGACGGCTGGCGCGTCGCCATCGACGGACGCCCCGCCACCAGCACCGACAGCGGCCCGCTCGCCCCCGCCACCGTCGTCGTCCAGCGCGTGACCGTCCGCCCCTCCGCCTTCCACGACGTCAACGGCGCCGTCTCCCCGTACACCGAGACCACCGGCTCCGGCACGGCGACCGTGCTGCGCGACGGCAGGGCGTACGAGGCCCGCTGGTCCCGCCCCGACCCGGCCGGCGGCACCTCCTTCACCACCCCCGACGGCCACCCCCTCGCCTTCGCGCCCGGCCAGGTCTGGATCGTCCTCGCGCCGCGCTGACCGGCCGCAGTCCCGGGCGCGGATGGTGATCCCGGACCGGGGTAGACGCGGGGACAGCAGACGAACAGGGGGAGGAGGCACGCCATGGGCACCGGCATCTGGGGCTACGCGGAGTCCTCCGGCCACGTGCCGGGCGACACCCTGATCGGATACGCGGTGGAGGCCACCGACGGCGGGATCGGCAAGGTCGACCGGCACACGGAGGACGTCGACCGGTCGTATCTGGTCGTGGACACCGGGCCGTGGATCCTCGGCCGCAAGGTCGTCCTCCCGGCCGGTCTCGTCAGTCGGGTGGACCGGGAGAACGAGACCGTGCACGTCGACTGCACCAAGGACCACGTCCGGGAGTCGCCGGACTTCGAGTCCGGCCAGAACGAGCACGACCTCAGCTTCGTCCGGCTCACCGAGCAGTACTACTCGAACCGGCACATGTGAGCCCCCGCACCTCCGGGGAGCCGGCGGTCGTCGGCCCACGGTCAGCGGGGTGACGGGCCCGCCCCGCCCGCGCCGGGACCGCGCGGCCCCCGCGGTGCCGTGACCGTCTCGGTGCTGTCCGCCGCGGCCATCCCGATCGTCGCCACCATGAGCACGATCCAGCCGAACCAGAGCCAGCCGCTGCTTCCGAGCGCCACCGTGTACGCGCTGATCAGCACCAGTGCGGCGCAGGTGACGATCGTCATCGCCTTAGTGGAACCGGACATCTGCCGTCCTCCTCCCGACCGGGGCCTGGGAAGCCTCCCTGCCATGGTGACCCCCCACGGGGGGCGTGCGCTACTCCCCGGACGCACCGGGCGTGCGCCGGGCAGCGCGAAGGCCCCCGGGACCTGGCCCCGG
>NZ_JBHTST010000200.1:0-10991 GCF_042794995.1 Streptomyces sp. NPDC056503 | reverse complement strand
CGCCGGCCCCCTCCCGATCCAGGGAGGGGGCCGGCGTCCGTTCCGCTCGGGTCAGCGGGCGAACTTCTTGCTGACCATGTCGAACGCGGTCTTGGCACCCCGGCCGAGCTGCGGACCGGCCAGCCAGCCCCGGCTGCCGGCCGGGCCGATCGAGGTGTTCGACACCAGCGCCGTCGTCCCGCCCGGCAGCACCCGGAACCAGCCGCCGCCCGAAGAGCCCGCCGTCATCGTGCAACCGATCCGGTACATGACCGGCGTCGCGGGGGCCGTCGTGAGCCGGACCGCCCGGTCCAGGCACTTGTGCATGATCACGCCGTTGTACGGGGCCGCCTGCGGGTAGCCCCAGGCGCCCACGGTCCCGGCCCTGGCCGGCGCCGGAGCGGAGAAGTCGACCGGCAGCGCCGCGCCGACGGTCTCCTCCAGCGACTTGCCGCCGCGCTGGGGCTGCACGTGCAGGACGGCGTAGTCGTACGGCCACGCCTGGTCGGTCCCGCCGCGCTGGAGCCACTCGCCGGACGTCACCGCCCAGTCCGCCCAGTACTGGCCGTACGGGTAGACCTCGTGCGGCTGGGCGTCGCGCAGGGCGGCGGGAGACTTGCCCAGGTCGTTGAAGGCGGGGACGAAGGTGATGTTGCGGTACCAGCCGCCGCGCTGACCGGCGTGGACGCAGTGTCCGGCCGTCCACACCAGATTGGACTTCCCGGGCCGGCGCGGGTCCTTCACGATCGTGCCCGAGCAGACCATCGAACCCTGCGGCGAATCGAAGAAGATCTTGCCGACGGGGGCCGCGTGGCGGTGGTACGGCGTCTTCTCCCGCTGCGCCGTCACCGGCCGCGGCACCGGGTCCGAGCCGGAGGCGCCGGCCTGCGCGGTGATCGTCGGGTCCGGGCTCTTCGCCGACTGCATGCGCGCCGGATCCCACAGGTCCTCGATGACCGGGTTGACGAAGTCCTCGGCCTCACGCAGCCAGGTGCCGGTGTCCCAGTCCTTCCACCCGCCCCGCTTCCACGCGTCGAGGTCCACGCCGTGCTTCTTGAGCTTGTCGGCGA
The DNA here is from genome assembly GCF_042794995.1 of Streptomyces sp. NPDC056503. Taxonomy (NCBI): domain Bacteria; kingdom Bacillati; phylum Actinomycetota; class Actinomycetes; order Kitasatosporales; family Streptomycetaceae; genus Streptomyces; species Streptomyces sp. NPDC056503. Next base: position 9,942 of record NZ_JBHTST010000200.1, on the reverse strand, counting down.
GGCCGTCCGCGAGGCCGTCCGCGCCGGCGCCGCCCTCCGAGGCCGCGGACGCGGAGCTGCTCGCCGCGCCGCCGGCCGGCTTGTCCGCCGCGGGCGTCTCGGTCGGCCCGCAGCCGGTGACGGTCAGCGCGAGCGCCGTCACCACGCCGAGGGCCGCGGGTATGAGTCGTACAGAACGCATCTGGTGGGTTCCCCCTGGAAGGTGTCCTGAGCGAGGAGAGGGAGGCGGGACCGTCCGGCGGTCCCGCCTCCCTCCCCTCATGTGCTGCTTCTGCGGTCGCTCACCGGCCTACTGGCCGGCGTACTTCTTGCTGACCTCGTCGAAGATCGCCTTGGCCTCGGGGCCGAAGCGCGGACCCGCCAGCCAGCCGGCCGTCGAGGGGCCGATCGAGGTGTTCGACACCAGCGCCGGCTTCCCGTCCTGGCCCTGGGCGACCCAGCCGCCACCGGACGAACCGGCCGTCATCGTGCAGCCGATGCGGTACATCGTCGGCTGGTCCGCCTTCAGCGAGAGACGGCCCGGCTTGTCGGCGCACCGGAACATCTTCTGACCGTCGAACGGCGGCGCCGCCGGGTAGCCCGTCGCCGTCATGTCCGCGATCTTCGGCACCGCCGGGGCGTTGAACTCGACCGGCAGGGCCGTGCCGACCGTCTCCTCCAGCGACTTGCCGGAGGAACCCTTCTCCGGGGTGACCTGGATGACCGCGAAGTCGTACGGGGCGCCCGCGCCACCGGTGGACGCGCCCTGCGCGATCCACTGGTCGGAGGTCTTCACCCAGTCCGCCCACCACACGCCGTACGGGGCGATCTGCTCGCGCGTCGCCTTCTCCAGGTCGGAGGTGGGCAGCGCGGCGTCGTTGTACGAGGGGACGAAGGCGATGTTGCGGTACCAGCCGCCCTCCTTGCCCTTGTGGACGCAGTGGCCGGCGGTCCACACCAGGTTGGACTTGCCGGGGTGCGCCGGGTCCGTCACCACGGTGGCCGAGCAGACCATCGAACCGTCGGGACCGTCGAAGAACACCTTGCCGGACGCGGGCGAGTTGGCGTGGTACTTCGCCGGCACCGCCTTCGCCTTCACCGGGTCCGGCGTCGGGTCGGTGACACCCTCGTCACCGGAGATGTCCTCCTCCTCGACCGGGCGCTCGGGACGCTCGGCGTCCCGCATCCGGCCCGGGTCCCAGAGGTCCTCGATGATCGGGTTGACGAAGTCCTTCGCCTCGCGAAGCCACTTGTCCTTGTCCCAGTTCTTCCACTCGCCGTCGCGCCACTTGTCGAGATCGATCCCGTGGTCCTTCAGCCGCTGCTTCAGGTCGTCCGGAATCTTGATCTTGTCGACCGGGTTCTCGCTCACCGGCGCGCTGGGCTTGTCTCCTGCGTTCTCCTCGCTCGGGCCACAGGCCGTCGCGGTGAGCGTCAGCGCCGCGACGGCGGACGCCGCCATCAGCAGCGGACGAATCGATCGCATCTCGTGATCCCCCTGGTACTACGTCAACTGGTGCATTTCTGGGCATCGGTCGCACTCGCGTCCGACCGGACGTGGGAACGACCGCCCCCACTATGCCGGTGCCGGAGGGGACGGTACGCGCCCCACCGGCGGTTCCGGAGCCGGTGCGGCCGTTGTCATGCCGTGATCCAGGACACGCCAAGGATCTTGCCCCTGGCCCGTGTTCCCCGGCAGTTCCCGTCGTTGGTACGTACGGGGGACACAACGACGGCGCTCGAAGCGGCCTTTGGGCGCGCCGGGCGCCCCTCCGATGTGCAACGCAACTGTTATCGCGGGAGGACACCGAGCCGTGGCCGTGACCGAATCAGCTCCAGCCACAGCCCCCACCCGACGGGGGTACGGGACGGCGGCGGGCGGCGGGTACGAGGCGATCCTGCGGCGGCAGGCCCAGCGCGAGTCCGCCGCCCGCACCTACGCCCGCTCGCTGCCGATCGTCCCGGTCCGGGCCCGCGGCCTGACCATCGAGGGCGCCGACGGCCGCCGCTACCTCGACTGTCTCTCCGGCGCCGGCACCCTCGCGCTCGGCCACAACCACCCCGTCGTCCTCGAGGCGATCCGCAAGGTCCTCGACTCCGGCGCCCCCCTGCACGTCCTCGACCTCGCGACCCCCGTGAAGGACGCCTTCACCTCCGAGCTGTTCGCCACCCTCCCTCCGGAACTCGCCGCCGACGCCCGTATCCAGTTCTGCGGGCCGGCCGGCACCGACGCCGTCGAGGCCGCCCTCAAACTGGTCCGCACCGCCACCGGCCGCCGCGGCCTGTTCGCCTTCACCGGCGCCTACCACGGCATGACCGCCGGGGCCCTCGCCGTCTCCGGCGGCTCCGACGACGTCCGCGTCACCCGGCTCCCGTACCCCCAGTCGTACCGCTGTCCCTACGGCGTCGGCGGCGAACAGGGCGCCGAACTCTCCGCCCGCTGGACCGAGTCGCTCCTCGACGACCCCAAGAGCGGCGTCACCACCCCGGCCGGGATGATCCTGGAGGCCGTCCAGGGCGAGGGTGGCGTCCTCCCCGCCCCCGACGCCTGGCTGCGCCGCATGCGGAGCATCACCGACCGGCACTCGATCCCCCTCGTCGTCGACGAGGTCCAGACCGGCGTCGGCCGCACCGGCGCCTTCTGGGCCGTCGAGCACAGCGGCGTCGTCCCCGACGTGATGGTCCTCTCCAAGGCCATCGGCGGCTCCCTCCCGCTCGCCGTCATCGTGTACCGCTCCGGACTCGACGCCTGGGAGCCCGGCGCCCACGCCGGCACCTTCCGCGGGAACCAGCTCGCCATGGCCGCCGGCACCGCCACCCTCGCGTACGTCCGCGAGAACCGTCTCGCCGAACGGGCCGCCTCCCTCGGCGCCCACATGCTCGGCCGCCTGCGGGGACTCAAGGCCGTCCACCCCTGCGTCGGCGACGTCCGGGGCCGCGGCCTCATGATCGGCGTCGAGCTCGTCGACCCCGAAGCCGCAGGACCCGCCGGCCCCGTCCCGCCGGCCGCCCCGGCCCTCGCCCGAGCCGTCCGGCAGGAGTGCCTCGCCCGCGGACTCATCGTGGAGCTCGGCGGCCGGCACTCCGCCGTCGTGCGCCTCCTTCCCCCGCTCACCCTCACCGACGAGCAGGCCACCGCCGTCCTCGACCGCTTCGCCGACGCCCTCGCCGCCGCCGAACGGGCCCACGTCCCCCGGCCGCCCGCCCCCCACCGGCCCGCCCCCGGACCGTCCCACTGACCCGGACCGCCCCCGGCCCCCTCTCCAAGGAAACCCGCGTGAACGCCACCCCCACCTCCCAGCTGTCCGAGACCGTGACCCATCCCGACGCCGAGGAACCCACGGTCCCGCGCCAGCACACCGGCCCCGCCCCCCTCCGGCCGTCCCGCCCCGGAGCCGCCCCGGCCACCGACCCGCACCGCCCCGGCGCCCCCGCCGCCGACCCGCTGGACGACCCGGACCCGCAGCGGGCCGCCGACGCCGCCGCCCTGGAGAACCTCCTCCGCTGCTGGGTCCGGGAGAAGAACCTCCCCGCCCCCGACACCGCCACCCTCCGCATCCCGCTCGCCGCCAGCGGCACCGCCCTCCTCGTCCCCGTCTCCTACTGGTCGCCCACCGGCTGGCACCGCTTCGGCACCCCCACCCTGGAGGGTCTCCCCTCCACGGCCCCGGCCGTCGACGCCGTCACCCTGGCCGCCCTCCTCAGCCGTGAGACCGGCCGCCCCGAGGCCACCGAACTCGTCGGCCGCGTCTCCGACTCCGCCCGCCGCACCGCCGACTTCCTCGCCGCCGACCGCCGCGACCCCCGGCCCCACCCCGACGCCGACCTCTTCCTCGCCGCCGAACAGTCCCTCCTCCTCGGCCACCCGCTCCACCCCACCCCCAAGAGCCGCGAAGGCCTCTCCGAGGCCGAGTCCCGCCTCTACTCACCGGAACTCCACGGCTCCTTCCCGCTCCACTGGTTCGCCGTCGACCGCTCCCTCCTCGTCTCGGACTCCGCCTGGACCGAGCAGGGCCGCCCCGTCACCGCCGAACAGCTCGCCGCCGGCCTCGCCGAAGGCCTCGCCCGCCCCACCGGCACCGCCCCCCTGCCCCTGCACCCCTGGCAGGCCCGCGAACTCCTCCACCGCCCCGACGTCCGCGCCCTCCTCGACCAGGGCCTCCTCCACGACCTGGGCCCCCACGGGAGCCACTGGCACCCCACCTCCTCCGTCCGCACCGTCCACCGCCCCGGCGCCCGCGCGATGCTCAAGCTCTCCCTCGGCCTGCGGATCACCAACTCCCGCCGCGAGAACCTCCGCAAGGAACTCCACCGGGGCGTCGAGGTCCACCGCCTCCTGCGCACCGGCCTCGTCGACGAGTGGCAGGCGGCCCACCCCGGCTTCGACATCGTCCGCGACCCCGCCTGGCTCGCCGTCGACGACCCCGACGGCACCCCCGTCCCCGGGCTCGACCTGATGATCCGGCACAACCCCTTCGGCCCCGGCGACGACGCCGTCTGCCTCGCGGCCCTCACCGCACCCCGCCCCCGGCCCGGGGCCACCGGCATGAGCTCCCGACTCGCCGACCTCGTCGACCGCCTCTCCGCCGGCACCGGCCGCCCCGTCGCGGCGGTCTCCGCCGAGTGGTTCCTCCGCTACCTCGACCAGGTCGTCCGCCCCGTCCTCTGGCTCGACGGTCACGCCGGCATCGCCCTGGAAGCCCACCAGCAGAACACCCTCGTCCTGCTGGACCCCGACGGCTGGCCCGCCGGCGGCCGCTACCGCGACAACCAGGGCTACTACTTCCGCGAATCCCACCGGGCGGAGCTGGAGAGCCGTCTCCCCGGGATCGGCGCCCACAGCGACACCTTCGTCTCCGACCAGGTCACGGACGAGCGCTTCGCCTACTACCTCGGCATCAACAACGTCCTCGGTCTGATCGGCGCCTTCGGCGCCCAGCACCTCGCCGACGAGCGGATCCTCCTCGCCGCCTTCCGCTCCTTCCTCACCTCCGCCACCGGTCTCGGTTCGCCCCTCCCGCACCGTCTCCTCGAAGCGGCCACCCTCCGCAGCAAGGCCAACCTCCTCACCCGCCTGCACGGCCTCGACGAACTCGTCGGCCCCGTCGACACCCAGTCCGTCTACGTCACCATCACCAACCCCCTCCGAGCCTGAGCCCCGGCGGCCCACCCTCCGCCGCCCTCGGCCTCATCCACCGGCGCGTCCCCCGACCACCCACCGCGGGACGCCCACGACCCACGGAAGACCCGCCGCATGTCCATACACCCGGATCACAGACACGACGCCGGCGCCACGGCCGCCGACCACCCCCCGGCGGATCCGACGGGCGACGACACCCTCGACCTCCGCGTCGACGACCTCGTCGCCCTCCTCACCGGAGACCGGCCTGACACCGGCACCGGCACCGGTGTCGACACCGCCGCCGACGGCCGCCTCGACGGTGATCTGCTCGACTCCGTCGCCTCCTGGGCACCGGCCGACACCCGCTTCGGCGACTTCCGCCTCGCCCCCGTCCGCCTGGGGCGTGACCTGCCCCTGCTCACCCAGTGGATGAACGACCCCGCCGTCGCCGCCTTCTGGGAACTGTCCGGCGCCGACTCCGTCACCGCCGACCACGTCCGCGCCCAGCTCGAAGGCGACGGCCGCAGCGTCCCCTGTCTCGGCGTGCTCGACTCCACCCCGATGAGCTACTTCGAGATCTACCGGGCCGACCTCGACCCGCTCGCCCGCGCCTACCCGGCCCTTCCGCACGACACGGGTATCCATCTCCTCCTCGGAGGCGTCACGGACCGAGGCCGGGGCGTCGGCACCGCACTCCTGCGGGCCGTCGCCGATCTCGTCCTCGACCACCGTCCCCGCTGCACCCGCGTCGTCGCCGAACCCGACATCCGCAACACCCCCTCCGTCTCGGCCTTCCTCAGCGCCGGCTTCCGCTACGCGGCGGAAATCGACCTACCCGACAAACGAGCCGCGCTCATGATCCGTGACCGGGCCCTCCGTCACGTTCTGTGAACACCCTCTGCCTTTGATACACCGCTCGACCCACAGCGGTTCCCACTTCGAGGAGTCTTCGTGACGACGTCCCCAGCACCCCACGACTCCGCACGCCCCGCGGCGACCACCCCCGCCGCCGAACTGCTCGCGCCCCCCGAGCTCAACCCCACCGCCTGGGCCACCGCCTGCGCCCGCACCCTCGCCAAAGCCCTCGGCGAGTTCGCCTACGAGGAGATCCTCGAACCCGTCGCCGCCGGCCCCGACACCCCCGACCGGTACACCCTCGCCCTCGACGACGGCACCGCCCTCGCCTTCACCGCCCGCCGAGGCTCCTACGGCAGCTGGCGCGTCGACCCCGACACGATCACCCACGACGACCGGCCGCTCACCGACCCCCTCGTCCTGTTCGTCCGCGCCCGCCACCTCCTCGGCCTCGACGGCGCCACCCTCGGCCACCTCATCCGCGAGCTCTCCGCCACCCTCGCCGCCGAGGCGCGCCTCGACCACACCGCCCTCACCGCGGACCGCCTCGCGGACCTGTCCTACGCCGAACTCGAAGGCCATCAGACCGGCCACCCCTGGCTCGTCCTCAACAAGGGCCGCATCGGCTTCTCCGCCGGCGACACGGCCCGCTGGGCCCCCGAAGCCCGCAGGGCCACCCGGCTCCCGTGGATCGCGGTCAGCAACCGCATCGCGGCCTACCGCGGCGTCGCGGGACTCGCCACCCCCGACCGCCTCTACGCGGACGAACTCGATCCAGCCGTCCTGGACGCCTTCCGCGCCGCGCTCACCGCCCGCGACCTCGACCCCGACGCCTACCTGCTGCTCCCCGTGCACCCCTGGCAGTGGGACGAGATCCTGCTCCCGCTCTACGCCCCGGCCATCGCCTCCAGCGACATCGTCCCGCTCCCCGCCGACGGCGACCTCCGCCTGCCGCAGCAGTCCATCCGCACCTTCCTCAACACCAGCCGCCCCGACCGGCACACCGTCAAACTGCCGCTCTCCGTGCTCAACACCCTCGTCTGGCGCGGCCTCCCCACCGAACGCACCCTCGCCGCCCCGGCCGTCACCGCCTGGGTCCACGGCCTGCGCGACGCCGACCCCTTCCTCCGCGAGGAGTGCGGCGTGATCCTCCTCGGCGAGGTCGCCTCGGTCACCGTCGAGCACCCCCTCTACGACCGGCTGCCCGAAGTCCCGTACCAGTACAAGGAACTGCTCGGCGCGATCTGGCGCGAACCGCTCCGCCTGCCGCCGGGCGAACGCGCCCGTACCCTCGCTTCCCTGCTCCACACCGACCCCGAGGGCCGGGCCTTCGTCGCCGAGCTCGTCGAGCGCTCGGGCCTGGCCCCCACCGTCTGGCTCCGGCACCTCTTCGCCGCCCTGCTGCCGCCGCTGCTCCACTTCCTCTACCGCTACGGCACCGTCTTCTCCCCGCACGGCGAGAACGCGATCGTCGTCTACGACGAGCACGACGTCCCCGTCCGTCTGGCGATCAAGGACTTCGTCGACGACGTCAACATCAGCGCCCACCCGCTCCCCGAGCACGAGACGATGCCCGACGACGTCCGCGCCGTCCTCCTCACCGAGGACCCCGGCTTCCTCACCCAGTTCATCCATTCGGGACTCTTCGTCGGAGTCTTCCGCTACCTCGCGCCGCTGTGCGAGGAACAACTCGACGTCCCCGAAGCGGACTTCTGGGCCCTCGTCCGCGCCGAGATCCTCCGCCACCAGGAGCGCTTCCCCGAGCTGAAGGACCGGTTCGAGCTCTTCGACCTGCTCACCCCCCGGATCGAACGGCTCTGCCTCAACCGCAACCGGCTGCACATGGACGGCTACCGCGACCGCTCCGACCGCCCGCACGCCGCCGTCCACGGCACCGTCCCCAACCCCCTCGCGTGATCCGGAGGAGTGTCCCCGCTGTCAGCGCGGCCCCGTAGGCTGGGAACGCTATGACGAAGCCATCCCTCCCCGACCTCCTCCACGCCGCCGTCGCCGCCGTCGGCGGCACGGAGCGCCCCGGCCAGGTCACCATGGCCGAGGCCGTGGCCGAGGCCATCGACGACAACTCCCACCTGCTCGTCCAGGCGGGCACCGGCACCGGAAAGTCGCTCGGCTATCTCGTGCCGGCGCTCGCGCACGGGGAGAGGGTGGTGGTGGCCACGGCCACGCTGGCGCTCCAGCGCCAGCTGGTCGAGCGTGATCTGCCGCGGACGGTCGAGGCGCTCCACCCGCAGCTGCGCCGCCGTCCGCAGTTCGCCATGCTCAAGGGCCGGTCGAACTACCTGTGCCTGCACCGCCTGCACGAGGGGGTGCCGCAGGACGAGGAGGACGGCCTCTTCGACCCCTTCGAGGCGGCCGCGCCCACCAGCAAGCTCGGCCAGGACCTGCTCCGGCTGCGCGACTGGGCGGACGAGACGGAGACCGGCGACCGGGACGACCTGACGCCCGGCGTCTCGGACCGGGCCTGGGCCCAGGTCTCGGTCTCCTCGCGGGAGTGCCTCGGCGCGAGCAAGTGCGCGTACGGTGCGGAGTGCTTCGCCGAGGCGGCCCGTGAGCGCGCCAAGCTCGCCGACGTCGTCGTCACCAACCACGCCCTGCTCGCCATCGACGCGATCGAGGGCGCCCCGGTGCTGCCGCAGCACGAGGTCCTGATCGTCGACGAGGCCCATGAGCTGGTCTCCCGGGTCACCGGTGTGGCCACCGGCGAGCTCACTCCGGGACAGGTGAACCGGGCGGTGCGCCGGTCCGCCAAGCTCGTGGACGAGAAGGTCGCCGACCAGCTGCAGACCGCGGCGGAGGGTTTCGAGCGGGTCATGGAGCTGGCCCTGCCGGGTCGTCTGGAGAAGATCCCGGAGGATCTCGCGTACGCGCTGATGGCGCTGCGTGACGCGGCCCGGGCCGTGATCACCGCGCTCGGGAACACCCGTGACCGCTCCGTGCAGGACGAGGACGCGGTCCGCAAGCAGGCGATGGCCTCGGTCGAGACCGTGCACGGCGTCGCCGAGCGGATCACGCAGGGTTCCGAGTACGACGTCGTCTGGTACGAGCGGCACGACCGCTTCGGTGCCTCGCTGCGGGTCGCGCCGCTCTCGGTCTCCGGGCTGCTGCGGGAGAAGCTCTTCAACGAGCGTTCCGTCGTCCTCGCCTCGGCCACGCTCAAGCTCGGCGGCGACTTCAACGGGGTGGGCGCCTCGCTGGGCCTCGCGCCCGAGGGCACCGCCGGGGACGACCTGCCCGTCTGGAAGGGCCTCGACGTCGGCTCCCCGTTCGACTACCCGAAGCAGGGGATCATGTACGTCGCCAAGCACCTGGCCAAGCCGGCCAGGGACGGCGACCGCGGCGACATGCTGGACGAGCTGACCGAGCTGATCCAGGCGGCCGGCGGACGGACGCTGGGCCTCTTCTCCTCGATGCGGGCGGCGCAGCTGGCGGCGGAGGAGCTGCGGAGCCGTATCCCCGAGTTCCCGATCCTGCTCCAGGGCGAGGACACCCTGGGCGAGCTGATCAAGAACTTCTCGGCCGACCCGCGGACCTGTCTCTTCGGCACCCTGTCGCTCTGGCAGGGCGTGGACGTGCCGGGGGCCAGCTGCCAGCTGGTCGTCATGGACAAGATCCCCTTCCCGCGTCCGGACGACCCGCTGATGAGCGCGCGCCAGAAGGCGGTCGAGGAGGCCGGGGGGAACGGCTTCATGGCGGTGGCGGCGACGCACGCGGCGCTGCTGATGGCGCAGGGTGCCGGCCGTCTGGTCCGTGCGACGGGCGACCGGGGCGTGGTGGCCGTCCTGGACCAGCGCCTGGCCACCGCCCGGTACGGCAGCTATCTGAAGGCTTCGATGCCCGACTTCTGGTACACGACTGACCGTAACCAGGTGCGCAGGTCGCTCGCGGCGATCGACGCGAAGGCGAAGGCGGACGGCGCCTGAGCGAGGGGCGTGGACACGCGTCCGGCCCCGGCGGAGAGCCGGGGC